>JAISVH010000062.1 GCA_031271685.1 Eubacterium sp.
AGGCTTATTCAACTGTCTTATGATCGTTTAACTTTAAATTTACTAAATTTAAAGTTAAACGATCATAACCCGCCGCCTAGTAGGCGGGGGACATAAACGCGGGTATAATTAGTGTCAGAAAACAAAGGAAAGCGGTGATATACAATGCCTGAAGAAATCAACAGTATTCAAAAAGCTGCGGTGGTAATATCTTCCATTGGAGCGGAAAATGCGTCTTTGGTGTTCAAACACTTTTCAGATGAAGAGATCGAGAGACTGACCCTTGAAGTCGCCAAGATGGAATATTGGCCGATGAATGTGGTTGAGGAAGTGCTTAACGACTTTTATGAGATGTGTCTCACCCAAAAAGTTATTTCAGAGGGTGGCGTAGAATATGCCCGTGAAGTGCTTGAAAAAGCTTTCGGAGCACAACAAGCGGCCGCTATGTTTGAAAAAATTACAAAACAGCTTAAAACCAAAGCGTTTGCCTTTGTGCGAAAGGCAGACTATAAAAACCTTCTCGCTATTGTGCAAAACGAACACCCGCAAACCATCGCGCTAATATTATCATATGCGCGCAGCGACCAGGCTAGCGCGATACTTGGCGAACTGCCGAAGGATATTCGCATCGAGGTGGTCGAGCGTATAGCAAAAATGGACGCGGCTTCGCCGGAGGTCGTAAAGTCGATAGAGCTTACCCTCGAGCGAAAATTTGCAAACCTTATCACTATGGATAGCATGGAGGTCGGCGGCATAAATTACATAGCCGATGTTTTGAATTCAGTTGATCGAGCCACCGAAAAATCTATTTTTGACGAGCTAGCGCTCAGAGACCCAAAGTTGGCTGACGAAATCCGGCAAAAGATGTTTGTGTTTGAAGATATCACGTCGCTTGATTCTATGTCTATCCAATCGTTTCTTAAAGAAGTTGATCCAAAGGATTTGGCAGTTGCCATCAAAGGCAGCACCAGCGAGGTCGCCGAATCTATTTATGCCAATATGTCGTCGCGCCAGAGAGAAAGCACGCAGACGGACGTTGAATATCTGCATAATGTTCGCATGCGCGACGTTGAGGAAGCACAGCAGAGGATAGTGAGCATAATCCGCAAGCTTGAAGAAGAAGGTACGTTAACTATTTCAAAGGGCGGCGCTGACGAGATAATCGCATGATGATTATAATTTTTTAACTTTAAATTTAAAGTTAAATGACTATACTCATGCGTTATGGTTTGCGCGTAAAATATATAGATTTGCGTCTGCTTATTTTAAAAAAGAGGTTTTATCGATGGATCAAGCTTTAAAAGGTGGGTTCACTCCGCTAGACATTGAAGATTTGCGAAAGAACGGCGGCTTAAAGACCGGTCCGCATGACGCGTCTTTTTCACAGCGTCATAAGCCTACCGGAACGGTGGGCGGTTTTCCCGTGCAGCATCTCGAATCTTCAAGCAAATACGAAGGCTTTGTGTCCGGTCCGAAGGTGAAAAAACAACTGCTCGGTCCGGCTCTGCGCTCGGGTTTAAGCGCTTCTGGTCCAGTTAAGTTTGTGGGTGAGCTTGAAGAAAACTTGCCGGAAATTGAAATAATAAACGAAGTTGCCCCAAAAACCCGAGAGGAGCTTGACCTTGAGGGGGAAATGATAAAACAGACCTATATCAACGAGGGGATACAAGCAAGAAACGAAGCTAAGGCGTGGGCTGACAAAATGGTGGCTATGGCGAAGAAGGATATCGCCAAAATGTATGAAGACCATAACAAAGAATGTGAACGAATAAAGATAAAAACTTACGAGGAGGCCAATGAGAGGGCTTATGCCGAGGGCTTTTCCGAAGGCAAAGATAAAGGCTATGAAGAGGGCTATACCCTCGGACTTCGCAAATGTAAAGAAACAATGCAGGAGCTGCTTTCGGCGCTGGAAGGCGTCGTGAACGGAAAAGATGAGATTTTTCAAAAATATGAGGCTCAGCTTTTTGACTCGATATTTACGATAGCAAATAAGGTGACGTCAGACAGCTTAAAGCAGAGAGATAAGGCGGTAATACTAAAAATGCTTAAGTCCGCCGCTAAAGGGTTCAGAAATTCAGAGTACGTTAAAATCACGCTTTCAAAGCTTGACGTCGAAGGGATGACTACGGCAGAAATGGATAGTTTGCGTGATGTGTTCAGAGACACTCAGCACATAGAGATAGAGGTGCTTAAGGACGCGCCCGCCGGAACGCTTATTTTGGACAGCGGCAGCGAAATAACCGACGCGGGTATCCCGACCCAGCTTAAAATGATAGAAAATCTCGGAAAAGGTAAATTCCGTGATTCCGGAGATGATAAATAATGAATTTAAGCGGTTTTCTTGAAAGCTTGAAAACATTTGACAGTTATCGCAATATGGGAAAGATCGAAAAGATAATAGGCATGACCATAGAGGCCTCAGGACCCGATTGTAATATAGGCGACGTTTGCCGTATCTACGGCAAAGACATGAAAAGCTATACCCTGGCGGAGGTAGTAGGGTTTAACTCCGACAACGTTCTGCTTATGCCGTATACGGATATAGAGGGAATAGGACCGGGAAGCATTGTGGATAATACCGGCGGCAAGCTTATGGTAAAAACAGGCCAGGCCCTTATAGGTAGGATTATAGACGCTGTCGGGTGCCCCTTGGACGGAGGAGATGAGCTTGATTACACCGGAGAAACTTCTATTTCGGGTATTTCTATAAATCCGCTGACCCGCCCGAAGATCGCCGAACCTATAGAACTCGGAGTAAAAGCGATAGACGGGCTTATGACCATAGGAAAAGGCCAAAGGATCGGGATATTTGCCGGTTCAGGCGTGGGAAAATCCACCCTTATGGGCATGATAGCGCGAAAGGTTAAGGCAGATTTGAACGTTATCGCTTTGGTGGGTGAGCGTGGACGTGAGGTTCGTGAATTTATCGAAAACGATTTGGGCGAAGAAGGAATGGCGCGCTCGGTGGTAGTGGTGGCTACATCGGATCAGCCGGCAATGATGAGAAATAAGTGTCCCCAGACCGCGACCGCTATTGCCGAATATTTTATGTCTCAGGGCCTTGACGTGCTTTTGATGATGGACAATCTTACACGTTTCGCGATGGCTCAGCGAGAGGTGGGTCTTTCGATAGGCGAGCCGCCTATCGCGAGGGGATATACTCCTTCTATATATTCGGCCATGCCGAAACTACTGGAACGCGCCGGATGTTTTGAAAGGGGCAGCATCACCGGAATTTATGCCGTGCTTGTTGAGGGAGACGACACAAACGAGCCTATAGCCGACACAGTGCGCGGGATTATTGACGGCCATATAATATTATCGCGAAAAATAGCCGCGCGCAACCACTATCCGGCAATTGATGTTTTAGGCAGCGTTTCGCGCCTTATGACGCTTATCTGCGATGAAGGGCATATAGATTCCGCAAATCGAATGAGAAACCTTATGGCGCTGTATGAAAGCAATGCGGATCTTATAAACATCGGGGCATATAAAAAAGGAACCAATGCCGCATTAGACGAGGCTATCGGGAAAATTGACGGCATAAACTCATTCTTAAAGCAGGGTATAAAAGACTCGTTTGACCTTAGCGACACGGTTATAATGCTGAAAGAAGCGATATCATGAAGAAATTCCGATTTTCCCTTGAAAAGCTGAAAGAATACCGTGAGCAGACGCTTGATACCGAAAAAAATACTTTGGGTATAATGCGCAGAGAGCTAGCTATCATGTACGAAGAACTTGAAACGCTTTATCAGCTTATCGAAATCAAAAACGGCGAGCTGTTGAGATCTATGCAAGAGGGTACAACGCCGGTAGAAATAACCACTAAAAGGCGGTTTATCTCATTAAAACAGCAGGACGTAGCGTTGCAAAAGGCAAAAATCGATCAGCAGCAGAAGATAATAGAGAATCAGCTTGAGTTGGTTGTGGAAAAGACAAAAGAGGTTAAAACACTGGAGAAACTCAAGGAAAATCAGTTGGAAGAGTATAAGGCGGCAGAGCAAAAGGAGCATGAACTGTTTATCGATGAATTTATTACTAATTCAAGCCATCACAAAGGCGTTTAAAAAACAATGGAAGCTGCTCGGTCGCAGATGTTTGAAAATATAGAATCAGCTTATTAATGTTTTGTTAACCATTGTTAAATTTTTTGTTGATTTTAACATTAATTATTGACTTTATCTATTATATTGTGTATAATGTTAGTAAATATTGAGATAAAGTTATTTATTTTGTGGTTTTTTTATATTTCAATGATATTGAACCGCTTTAAGGTTTGATATATATTTTTTTGGGAAAGGAGGGAGGAAATGTTACAAAGCGTATCACAGATAGCTTTTGTTCCGACGGCACAAGCAGGGATGATCGTTCCGTCTGAAAGCGTGACGGCAAACACCTTTGCCGACGCCCTTTTAGGTAATTTTAATTTGGAAACAGCAGTTCAGGCCGGACAGGAATATTTAGAGAATGAAACGATTATGAGCGCCGAATTCACACAGTATCTTGAAGTAGCAATGAGAGAGATAGTGTTTAGTGGCAGTGAGGGAGAAGAAGATGCCAATGCGGTTTTAGGCCGACTTCTTGAGCTTGTTAAAGAACTTATAAACAATACGGAAGACTCCGGTTACCGCTCGGCGTTAGCTTATATCGCTGAAATGCTCATGAAAGCTCCTAATATGGAGAGAGACAGCTCGATAAGTTTTCTGAGCGCTTCGGTTAAATCTGGATATTCGGTTGAGCATGATTTTAGATCGGCCATGCACGATAAAGTTTCTATAGCGTCTTTAAATAGTGAGTTTGGAGAATATGAAGAGCAAGCGGTAAAAATCACGGCGGATGCGGTAAATACCATCCCTGAAGACGGCATGGAAGCTGCAATCCATCATAAATCTGATTATTCCGTCGAATTATCGATCAAAGAACCGAAAGAAGCATGGACGGAGCATGAAATCGTTGGTTTTATGCCAGATGAAAGCTTGTTGCAAAAGCCGGTTAAAACTGCGAAGACGAATGAAAAATCAGAAACACTTGTATTAAACCAAGCCGTTCAGGATTTAATTAAAAACGAACATGCGGTAAACGCAGCCCCTGTATTCTCAGAACCGGTAAGCGTTGCCAAGATTTCTGAAATTATGGAAAAATCCCCAAAAGCTGAAGTTTATTATGAAAATTCGCAGATATATGGGCATGAAACAATTGAAAAAAACAGAAAGGTTTCTGATGTAAACATAACGCAGGAACCAATGCAGCCAAATTTGCGAAGTATAAGGAATGAAGCGGCAAACGTACAGAGTGTTACGGATGAAATAGCGGGTCATGTTTTAAAGACATCGGAATTTGCGGAACAAACAGTACAGTCAGCACAAACAGCAAACTCTAATGAGACAGTCCAAACAGAGCAACCTAATCCAATCAACGCACAATTTGCAGGAATAATGCAAGCGGCTAAGACCATAGGCGAAGATCAGGTTTATATTGACACAAAACAAGCGGTGAGAACTTCGGAGTTAAAACAAACGGAGCTAGTTAGATTGTCGGCGAGGACAGAGGACGTTGAAGCGAAAGCGCGGATGGTTTTAAAAAGACTTACTGAGGCTGTAACCGAAGGGATTGCTTTGTCAAAAGCGGACTCAATAGATTTTTCGGGAATTTTTAAATTTTCAAAATTATCAGGTGTTCCGATATATGAAAAGCTTTCGGGAACAGATGTTTCGGCGGAATATAACCCTGCGGACGGTGTTATCAGAGGATTTGGGCTAGGGCTGGCCAAAGTTCAAAAACCAGGAGACCTTCAGGAAGTTTTGAGCAATCTACGCGGAAAAGAGTTTGATGAACCGCCAATTGTTAATCCGGTTTTACGTGAGCTGTCTTTAGGCAAAGTGATTTCTTTAGATCAAGCCGATAGCAGGGTCTCTGTTGCAAGACAGATAAGCGATCAAATCACTGCAAGACTGGCAAAAGCGCCTAACAACAGCTTTGAGTTTGAAATGACGCTTAACCCTGAAGAGCTTGGTAAAATTATCGTTAAGCTGGTTTCTGATTCAAGCGGGATGAGCCTTAGCATAAAAGCTGAACGTCCGGAAACCGCGGCAATTTTGCATAATCGTGCGGAAAATATGACGACGGCTCTTATGGCGGACGGGATAAAGCTTGAGAACTACATTATTGAAACCGAACCTAGGCATGATCTTTATTATGGCCAAGATGGCAAAGAAAGTGGAAACCGAGACCGTCAAGATGACGGACAGCCCGCAGAAGAACGTGACGGCGGTGAGACTGAAGATGAATTAAACTTCAGCGAATTTCTGAGAATGGCTATTTAGCGTTTAACATCTTAGATTTTTGATTAAAATTAAGATAAAACGCAGAAAGGAGAGTGTTATGCCAGTTGACAGTTTAGGGAGCATTAAGGATAATTATGTAAAATTTGCTGACAGGTTTGAATCAGACAGCTCTAAGGATACTGTTACGATGGATACTTTTTATAAGCTGCTAACGGCTGAAATGACCAATCAAGACCCTTTGGAGCCGATGTCTAACACTGAGTTTATCTCGCAGATGGCAAGCTTTACCTCACTTAAGACACAGACGGATTCACTTTATTACAGTAACGCGAATTATGCGCAATCGTTGGTGGGAAAAACTGTAACGATCGCGTTTGCTTCCGGAGAAGATGTTAAAAGCGAGAGCGGAGTTGTAACGTCAATGAACGTTCAAGACGGAAAATTTCAGGTAAAGGTTAACGGCAATTATTATGACATGTCAAACGTTATGGAAATTTTGCCAAGCGTCAATCCGTTCACTGTTAGCGGGACTGACGGGGCATTCGGCACATCGCTTATCGGCAAGCAGGTAACGGTCGAAACGGTAAATGAAAGCGGTTTGAAGGTCGCTGATATGGGAGTGGTAAGCCACATTGAAATATTAAACAATGAGATCAAGGTAATTGTTAACAATCTTGCGTATCCTATATCAAGTGTGGTAAAGGTTGACAACGCGCAAGGTTCGGCAGAGGAAGATGACGTGACACGTGCGAGTGCGGCTGACATATCTTATGCTTCGGCTCTTATCGGCAAAAAGGTTACTGTCGCTGACGGCGAAATAAATGATTTAAAGTACAGCGGAACGGTTGACGGCGTTGATGTGGATGCAGGAAAGGTTTATATTCTGGTTAACGGAGACAGACATTTGATTTCATCAATCCTGAAAGTCGAAGAATCAGACAAAGGGGATGATGAAGCTATAGAAACTCCGGTTACAGACGAATCTGAAGCGCCATATGAAAGCGCGGATCCTTCTGATATCGAAACCAAACCGGCGGAAAATACGACGAACTCAAATGATGTTGAAACCAAGCCGTCAGAAAATACGACAAACCCAAATGACGTTGAAACCAAGCCGGCAGAAAATATGACAAACCCAAATGACTTTGAAACCAAGCCGGGTGAAGGGACAGATATTTCTATTGTCGAGACAAAGCCTATAGAAGGCGGACCGGAAACGATTGAAACAAGTGACCAAGTGCCAGTTGAGACACAACCTGCGGATATAAAAACATCCGATTATGACGACACTGAAGAACTGAACCGCTTATTTGGACTGACCGGTTAAAGAATAATTATTCATGTAAGGAGGTGTTATTATGTTGGTCAGCGACTATTTGTTAATGCGAAACAGGCAGATAACCATTGATACTAAAACGATGCCGCCCGCTACTGAAAATAGGCCGGCCAATGACGCGAAAGAAAAGACCCAATCCTTTGCCGATGTGCTTGGTGAAAAGTTAGGCAAAAAAAACGAGCTGCAGTTTTCGGAACACGCGCTTAGGCGAATATCAAGCAGAAGTATAGATGTTATGGAAAATGATAAGCTCGAAAGGCTTAACAAGGCCGTTGAAATAGCAGCAGGGAAAGGAAGCGAAGACGCGCTTGTGTTGGTTGACGAGGCTGCTTTTATCGTTAGCGTGAAAAATAATAAGGTGATAACTACGCTTTCTAAGGAAGATATGCTCGGAAATATTTTTACAAATATTGATTCCACAGTAATAATTTAAACTTAAAAAATGGGTGAGAAACCGGAAAAAACAGTTGGACTGCGAAAGGAAATTCCTTTTAAAGAGACTATTGCCCCCCCGACCGATTGACGGGAGGCATCCGGCGCACCCGAATGGAGAAAGGATATTTTGCATTATGATGAAATCACTTTACTCCGGTGTTACCGGACTTAAAAATCACAATACAAGAATGGATGTTATAGGCAATAACATCTCCAATGTAAATACTACCGCATACAAGGCAAGCGCGGTAACTTTTAAAGACGTTTATTATCAGACAAAGCAGCAGTCATCTGCGGGAGACAATACAACGGGCGGCGTTAACCCCAATCAGGTGGGATATGGCGTGTCAATGGGGACGATCAATCAAATAATGGGTCAGTCGGGTTTTACTTATTCGGACAGCGGCACTGACTGCGCTCTTGAGGGTGAGGGTTTTTTTCAGGTAATGGATCCCGCCGGTAATATTTTTTACACCAGAAACGGTAATTTTACGGTCGATAATGTTGGAAATCTTGTTGATCCGAAGGGCAACATAGTGCTTGGCGTTATGGGCGACCCGACCGGAGTTGATGCGTCTACTCAAAGAATAACGCTTTTGATACCGGATGTTCAAGACAGCCAGGCAAGCGCCACTAAAACTGTGGCGGGAGGTTATGATGTTACTGTCCAGGCATCGGAAATAGGCGAAAACGGTAATATTTCACTGACTATCTCTCAAGGCGATTCTTTTGCTACGCTCAGCGGTTCTAATCTTAAAATTACTATGGATTTAACCAGAGATTACGCAAATCAGCAGGAATTTCAGGAAGCGGTAAACGATGCCATCATAGCCGGCGGTGTTAATATGCCCGAAGGCGTTTTGCCGCTGTCCATCCAGTTTGACTCGATGCCAGCGGAGACAGCGCCGTCAATCGCGTCCAATATTATGAACTTTAAGATAAAGCCGCTTGATCCAGAGGAGGAAGACATTGACCTTTATCTGAAATTTGACGCAACGGTGCCGGGCGAATACGCCAACGTATTTACAGTTAGCGTTAAGACATCGTCTACCGCTACGGCCGTAAGCGCCAAGTGGCAGGACGATGCGTTGACGATAACGGTGCCCGGAAAAAAAGAATATGCCGAGGATGAGGAAATGCCGGAAATATCAATTGAGGCTATTCAAAACGCAATATATAGAGCCGCAGGCGTTCCGAATCTTAATGCTGACGACCCGGAATCCGAATACGATCCGGATCTTGACAATATAGCGCTTGGAAATCCGCAGAAGGTATTGATGGTAACAGAAGTGGAAAGAATGGAAGACGGAACCTATGAAGAAGGCGGAATCGGCGTTGAAGGCTTTGAATTTTATCAGGCGATCGGAACCAATACTAAAAAAGTAGGTCTTGCAAATGGCGAAGACAGTTTTTACGCTAAGGCAGTGCAGGATATGGCAACGTTAAGACTTGAAAACGGACGTGTTCAGGCGACCCAAACCGTGGACGACCTTGATACTCTTTATATAGACAATGACGGGGTTATCTACGGCGAGCATCCTGTGCACGGCACACTGCTTCTCGGGCGAATTGATTTGGCCACCTTTGAAAACCCGATCGGTCTTAATCAGGCTGGCAACTCTTATTGGAAAGAATCGTTGGCTTCAGGGCCTCCGGAGGTCAAAGAGCCAGGCAGTTACGGAGCGGCGCTTGTGGTTTCCGGCGCGCTCGAAATGTCTAACGTTGACCTTTCTCAGGAGTTTTCGGATATGATAATAACTCAGAGGGGATTTCAGGCGAACTCAAGGATTATAACGGTTTCAGATACCATGCTTGAAGAACTTATCAATCTGAAACGTTAATATGTAATATTTAGACCGCTGCGGCAGGCGGGAATCCCCCGCCTGCCGTGAGTAATGCAACATTTAAGAGGGGGGCAAATATGATTATTTTGACTAAATTGGGAGGCAAAGAGGTTTTGATAAATGAACAACTTATAGAGACCGCGTATGAAACCCCTGACACCGTAATTGTGATGAATAACGGTCATACATATTTAGTTACCGAAACCCTGTCCGAAATAATGAAGAAAATTACTGACTTTGGGAGAATGAACCGACGAAGGCTTATAATAAACGAAAAAAACGATGGTTAACTCGCTTAGTTTTTTATAGAACTGTTAAAAACGCCGCAAGGAAGTGGCTTTGTTATAGGAGGGAAGGCTTTTGAAGGTAAATATTACCTGGATTATCGGGTTTGTTATGATGGCAGTGTTGGTATTTTTAGGAATGTTAGACGGCGGTGAAATGAGATATTATTGGGACTGGCCATCAGTGCAGATTACGGTTGGAGGAACACTTGGCGCGATGATAGCTAGCACCCCATTTGAAATAATGAAAAATGTGGGCAAGCTTTTTAAATTTGCTATTTTACCGCCTAAATTTGACGCGTATAAAACCATAGATGATATGGTGGCTTATGCGACCACCGCAAGAAGCAAGGGGTTGCTCGCGTTGGAAGAAAGCGCCAACAAAGCCGCCGACCCATTTATGCGGCAGGCGCTGATGCTTATTATTGACGCTAATGATCCCGATAAGGTAAGAGAAATGTTAGAAAATGCCATGGATAGTTCCGCCGAGCGGCATTCAGCCGCCACTAGCTTCTTTTCAGTGGGTGTGGCTATGGGACCGGCGTTTGGTATGATAGGAACGCTCGTAGGACTTATCATAATGCTTAACGAAATGGCGGAAAACCCTGATAATATTGGAACCGCTATGGCAATAGCCATTATTACGACATTTTATGGTTCGCTGCTAGCAAACGTTGTGCTTGCTCCCCTTGAAAAATCTCTTAAAGATACTCACGCGAGCGAAGAGTTATGTAAGAACATGGTTTTAGAAGGCGTTATGGCGATAGCCGCCGGGGCAAACCCCAGATTTATCCGTGAAAAGCTTGAATTTATGCTTCCTCGCTCTGAGGTTGAGAAGCGCGCAGCCAAAGCCGGAGCGGCCGCGCCCGCAAATCAATAGAAATTTTTAATTTTTGTTTGCATTATTTTATGTTTTATGTTATAATATGTTTTGGTATATGTTAGAGCCAAGGAAAGGGGTATCCAGTGGCTAAAAAAAGAGAAAAGGAAGAAATGAAAACCGATGGTTGGATGGCGACATATTCTGACTTGGTTACCCTTTTGTTTTGCTTTTTCGTATTGCTTTATGCGCAGTCGTCACCTGATAAGGTAAAGATACAGTATATTTTTCAGGCTTTTGCCTCCGGCGGCGAATACATTAATACCATAGTAAAAGATCAGGATCCAACGGTTAAGACTGACGGAGAGGCCAGCCCAACTCCGGGGGATTCGGCTGAAACTGAGCCTCAAGCCGGCGGCGGACAACAAGCTGATTTTGAGGATCTTTTTCAGGCTATGGCGGCGGCGATTTCGGAGTCTGAGTTTTCTGACGCAATCGAGGTTAGCGGTTCTCCAACGCAGATAAGAATAAAATTTGACAACGATGTTCTTTTTGACAGCGATTCTTTTACGCTAAAGCAGTCGGGCAGAGATGCGCTTAATGTTATTATTCCAGGCATGAGAACGCTGCAAAGTTGCATAGCTTCGATTCAAGTTCAGGGGCACACGGCAGACTTGGGGGATTTAAGCAGTATATCTCCGGTGAATGATTGGGATCTGTCGTCGCTTCGCGCATCCGCAGTTATAAAGCATATGGACTTTCAGAGAACCGTGGCGGGGGAGAAATATTTAGCCGAGGGATTTGCGCAGTATAAGCCTCTTGCGGAGAATAATACGCCTGAAGGACGGGCGGAAAACCGACGTGTTGAAGTAGTGGTAAATCGAGATAACACCGCCGAAGATTCTGAGCTGTTCGGTGATATAATGCAGTATGACTATAATCAGTATTTATTAGTGATTGATGATGACGGGAATCCGCTTGAAGCGCTTGGACCTACTCAATCTGATGTAATACAGCAAATAATTAACACAATCAGAGAAAACCATAGGACTGATATTGAAGGCGAAGGTCCGGTCGCTGAACAAGTAGGTCCGGTGCTTGGCGAGGATATGATAAATATTCCGGATAGTGAATATACAGTAATTGAAGACGAAAGCGCCGAAGAGGGGCAGGAATCCGGTGCCGCAGATGGTGAATCAGTTTCTTCGGGATAGCATGTATAACCGCGTTAATGTCTCCCCCGTCTCTTAGGCGGAGGGATCCATGCTGACTATTAGTTAATTAACTATATTTGGTTTAGGGAGGTGATTTTTTGGCGGATGCATTGTCGCAAGAGCAAATTGACGCAATGTTAAACAGCGCTTTTTCGGGAGGAACTTTAACTGTCATTGAGGAACCGTCGGCTGGAATAAAGGAATATGACTTTAGATCGCCGAAAAAATTCACTAAAGAACGAATTAAAATCCTTGACAGTATATTTGATAGCTATGCGCGGCTTTTATCCTCTTATTTTACGGGCCTTTTAAGACTTTACTGCAAGGTGACACTGGCATCAATAGAAGAACAGCGATATTATGAATGGAACAACGCGCTGCCGGATTATGTAATGATGGGTATGCTTGATCTTCAGCTTGATAGTGACGAATTAGAAGATTTAACCACGATACTTCAGCTTTCAAATTCCATCACTTTTATTATGATAGATCGTCTTCTCGGGGGACGGGGAGAATATAAGGATTCTGACCGGGACTTTACGGAAATAGAAGTAAGTATTATGGAAAGTATACTTAAGAGTATGGTCGCAATGATGAGAGAGCCGTGGGAAGGTTATATGGACGTAAGACCGGTGCTTCAGGGGATAGAAACCAATTCGCGCGTGATATCGTCGATAGGTTATGACGATACAATGATTATCGTAGTTTTAGAAATAGTGATAAGTGAGACTAAAACTTTGGTCACGGTGAGTATGCCTGCACTTGCTTTGGATGAAATAATGCAAAAATTTACGGACAAATCTGTAAGAAGCTCAAAAAAGCCGGACGCAAACAGGGAAAAAGAAAGAAAAGATAATATTCTTAATAATATCACATATACCGATTTAGATGTAACCGCAATATTGGGAGAGGTTGACATAGATATGCAAGATGTTATTAATTTGCAGATAAATGATATCATTCCGTTGGGTAAAAACATTGCTAGTAATATTGTTATTAATGTTGGCGGTGAAAAGTGGTTTGACGGTAAGCTTGGAACTGTTAATAACAAAAAAGCTGTTAAAATTGAAACTATTTATCGCGGCGCTTAATTGTTAAGTTAAACGCTAGCGGTAGGGAAAAGGAAAATAACAATTTATGGCTTCAATTGAGTTTAACGATATGGAGAAGGATGCCATATCCGAGGTTATGAATATCAGCATGGGCAACGCGGCGACAGCCGCGTCTGAGTTGCTTAACGCCAAGGTATGGATAACCACACCCAGAGTAGACGTTATTAGGGCTAATGAGCTTAAAAAAGAATCTCTTGAGCCGGCCGTTTGCGTTAAAATCGTTTATGTCAAGGGTATTTCGGGGACCAACTTAATGGTTCTAAAACAAGATGATGTTCAGCTGATTTTAAATCAATTAATGGGTCAGCCATTGGAGATAT
The DNA here is from genome assembly GCA_031271685.1 of Eubacterium sp. GTDB lineage: Bacteria > Bacillota > Clostridia > Oscillospirales > Ruminococcaceae > Ruminiclostridium_E. The sequence goes on from JAISVH010000062.1 coordinate 13,635, forward strand.
CTCCTGATTTTGAGTTTGATGAGCTGAACATTAGTGCGGTGTCTGAGGTTATGAACCAAATGATGGGATCTTCGGCAACGGCTCTTTCAAGCTTTCTTGGCATGCACATAGATATTTCTACGCCTACTCCATATATCATGGACAAGATAAACCTTGCGGACGTGCAGGATCATGAACCTGACGATACCATAGTAACTATAACTTTTGATCTTACTATCGAAGGTGTAATAAAATCTGAATTTGTATCAATACTTAATATTGACCTAGCCCGGATTATAGCGGATAAAATTGTTTCTGACGCTACAGCTGTCGCGGAAGAAACCGTGGCTTCCGCTCCCGTTCCGGTTTCGTCTGCTCCGCCTACCGCCGCTTCAAGACCGGCGGCATCTCCTCCTCCGGTACAGCAGGGATATCAGCCTTCTCCTCCGCCTTTGGATTATGGAGCGCCTCCTATGTATGGGCCGCCTCCTCCCATGATGAATCCATATGGATATCCTCCTCAGAACCCCTACGGCTATGGGTATGTCCCGAATATGCAGCCGATAAATATACAAAGCGCGCAGCTTCATCAATTTGACGACTCATATCAGGAGCTGTCTGGAGAGCAAAAGGATAACCTGAAGCTTTTGATGGGAGTGCCGCTACAAATTTCAGTCGAGATAGGCACAGCCAGGCGAAAGGTGAAAGATATTTTGGAATTTACCCAAGGTACTATCATTGAACTTGAAAGGCAAGCGGGAGCTCCCGTCGACGTAGTGGTGAACGGCAACTTGGTTGCAAAAGGTGACGTTGTTGTTATTGATGACAATTTTGCCGTCAGGATAACTGAAATGATCAAATCAAAATTTATGGATTCTTTAGGTAAGGAGTAACACTGATGGATAAGAAAATTCTGCTGGTTGATGACGCGGCATTTATGCGAATGCTAATTAAGGATACTTTGACTAAGAATGGCTATAGTGCGATTTTAGAAGCCGCTGATGGTGAGATAGCATGCCAGGTTTATGAAGCGGAGAAACCGGATCTTGTAATAATGGATATAACAATGCCTAATAAAACCGGTATAGAGGCTTTGGGTGAGATAAAAGCTAAACATCCTGAGGCAAAGGTTATTATGTGTTCTGCTATGGGGCAGGAGGCCATGGTTGTTGAGGCTATTAAGCTTGGTGCGTTGGATTTTATAGTCAAGCCTTTTAAGCCTGATAGGATTTTACAGACAGTTACTAAGATAATTGGTTGATTTTTCTTTAGTTGAGCGTGAGCGGAGGGTATTCTTTATGACCCCTTGTATTGTTGTGCCGTGAACAAATTACATAGATACGGGGGAAAAAGATATGCAATGGATTGAGTTGTTAATATCGCTTTGCGGGATAATCGGGCTTATAATTTTTGTGTTTTGGTTTTTAAGAAGACTTCAAAAAGGGTTAAGACTTAATGCCGGTAGCAAGCTTAAAGTGATAGACAGGATGGTTTTTGGGCGTGATTCAATGCTTGCAGTAGTTTCGATTTGCGGAAAGCTTTCGCTTTTTGTTGTGAATCCGGGGCGAATTGAAAAAATATGCGATTTGCCAATAAGCGAGGAAGAGTATTTATTGACAGCGCAGGAAGAAGCAAATAAAGCAATTCCGAAAGCGCTTTCTTTTTCGGAGATATTGTCTAATATTTCTGAAAAGTTTAACAAGCAAGGCAAGGATAAATAAAGGCAAATAAATTTATACTTATATCTTTTTTTAAGAGACTGAAAATCAAGTTTTAAAGTATGTTCAAACATCTTAGGAGGAGCCGCTTCCGCGTTTCATAGTAAATTAACTTGAGAATAAGCAAAAACGATTTACGCAAAACCCCATGGTATGTTGCAGTAAATCCGCTTGTGCAGATTATAATCGCTTGACTTAAAATTTTCTAAATTAAAAGTTAAACGGCTGCAACTGCAGCTTTCGCGCTATTATTCTTTATGTTTTCTAAGTTAATTAACTATAACAAGCGTCAGCGGGGATTGAAAATCATCCGTTGTTGACGTAGTCAGTATGGAACCCGCCGCCTAAGAGGAGGGGGACATGAACTCGGTTATAAGGCTTATTAAGCAAATTTTTAACAAGATTTTCAAAAAAGGAAATTAGTATTTAGTTCATGCCGAAGAAAGGGAGACTTGTTTGAACAAAGGTAATGTAAATTTTTTTTATAGGGCGTTTGCGGCAACATTTCTCTCTACGGTTTTGATTTTTAGTTTTTTTACGGTAAAATCATTTGCCGAAACGTTGATAATTCCAGGAAACGAAGTTTCGAATATCAGCGAAGACGCGGTGCTTGGAGAAAATCCTGGAACTACGATAGCGCCTGATGAGACATCGGCTCTTTATGAGTTGATTGGGGTGGATGGGTCGCAACCGCTAGAAGTGATTTTGCTAATCACTGTTTTATCTGTGGCGCCGTCGATACTATTGATGATGACCTCGTATACGAGGATGATCATAGTGTTCAGTTTTCTTCGCAATGCTATGCAAACACAGATGACTCCTCCAAACCAGATTTTAACCTCACTTGCCTTATTTCTTACTATATTTACGATGTGGCCTGTGTTCCAACAGATAAACACAGTCGCTTATCAGCCCTATGAAAACGGTGAAATCACTATGCAGCAAGCGGTCGCTGAGGCGGGCGGACCTTTAAAAACTTTCATGCTTAAACAAACGACTAACAAACACATGGGATTTTTTTTAGATCTGTCGGAATCAACGATTTACCGCCCTGAAACAATCGGGACCGAAAATGAGGAGCCTATAGATTTTGAGGCCGATGGTACCGAAATAACGCTTGAGAATTATCAGGACCAATTGGGGTTGGAGGTGGTAATACCGGCGTTTATGATAAGTGAGTTAAGCCGGGCATTTCAGATGGGCTTTATGTTATTTATGCCGTTTTTGATCATTGACATTGTGGTTTCGAGCACACTTATGTCGCTTGGGATGATGATGCTGCCGCCCGCGATGATTTCTATGCCGTTTAAGATAATGATATTTGTTTTAGTGGATGGGTGGCAGATGTTGGTAGGGAGTTTATATACGTCGTTTAATTTATGACGTTTTATAATTTTTTTGGAGTGAAGTGATGTTATGACTGACACAATTGTTATGGAGCTATTTAACAATGCCGTGTACTTGTCTTTTAAGCTTGCAGCGCCGGCATTGGTAGCTTCGTTGGCAGTAGGTCTTGTTATTGCGATTTTGCAGGCGGCGACTCAGGTTCATGAACAGACGCTCACCTTCGCTCCGAAGGTGATCATTGTGGGGTTGGTGCTTTTAGCGTTGGGTCCGTGGATGATAAACAGCTGCATTGATTATATAAACGATATTTTTGAATTAATGGCTACAACCACGCTATAGGGGAAGACCGTGGAAGAAATATGGAACCTTATTGTTAATAATTTTATTGGTTATTTGATTGTTTTGATAAGAGTGTCGGGGATATTCACCTTTAATCCCATTTTTGCCAGAACCAACACCCCAATGCAGATAAGGGCGATGATGGCGATAGCCTTGTCGGCCATGATGTTCAGCGTTATGGGAGGCACTACCGGGTATATACCTGAAAGTGTTATCGGGCTCATAGCGGTAGCGGTTAAAGAGCTTTTTATAGGTTTTGTTTTCGGCCTTATAGCAAATTTAATTTTGACTGTTCTTATTTACGCTGGAGAGCTTGTAGACAACCAAATTGGCCTTGCGATGGCTAAAATGATGGATCCGAACACTGGCATACAGATGCCGCTGTTTGCCAATCTTTTTTATTATATGTTTATAATTTATTTTTTTATTGCGGGCGGACATCTTGATTATATAAGATTGTTTTGGCTTTCGTTTGAGATGATTCCAATAGGATATGAATTTTCCGAGGCTACACTTAAGATAATATCAGTTATAATTGATTATTTTGGAACAGTGATGGAATTAGGGCTAAAATTGTCTATGCCTATTGTCGCGGCTGGATTGATAGTTGAGTTTTGCATTGGTATTATGATGAAGGCTGTGCCGTCGATACAGGTGTTAGTGGTGAATATTCAGCTCAAGGTTTTTGTGGGTCTGTTTATATTAATGGCTATAACCGTGCCTATTTCTGATTTCTTATCAAAGTTGTTTGACATAATGAGAACGGATTTATATAGTATAGCTGAAGGCTTTATTTAAATCTCCGATGTATAATTCGCGCCTATCGGATTTACATTTAAATCAATTGAATATTTCACATCAAATTGCACTTGTTTTTTCTTAGACATAAGGGATATTAAAGGCGAATTTATATGGTTTGACTAAAAGACAGGCTCCGGCTTTCTGCGTCAGATTTTTATGGTTTTGCCTACTGTTTACTACAGAATTAATAATTATTAATTATTTTAAGAGGTGAGTAAAAATTGCCTGATAGTGGCGGAGAAAAGACCGAAAAGGCTACCCCAAAGAAGCGAAAGGATGCGAGGGAAAAAGAGGGGAATGTTCTTCAGAGCAAAGAGGTTGGAGTTGCGGTCTCGGTTCTTGGAATTTTTTGTGTTATGTCATTGTTGGCAAAATATATGTTTCAAATGATGATGGACGCAACTAAGAACTGGATTGTAAAAGCGGGACAGCCGGCAATTTTTAACTCGGAGTTTATTACTGAAAATTCATTAGGCATTTTGAAATATGGTGCGCTTATTTTAGGACCGATTCTTTTAACGGCGGTATTTTTTGGAGTGATTCCCGGAATAGTTCAGACTAAAGGCTTGTTTACTATGAAGCCCTTAAGACCGAAGTTTTCGAGATTAAGTCCGCTTAGCGGGATAAAACGGCTTTTTTCGGCTCAGTCAGCCATAGGTGTTTTGAAAGGAATTGTCGAAATCGCGTTTATTATACTGATTGTATACTTAAAAATACAAGATTTAATGGTCGATTTGAAAAAGTTGCCGGAGATGGAGGTTATGCAGGGGGTCGTTTATACTGCAAGCAATATTTTTTCGATTATTATGACCATTGTAATTTTGTTAGTTGTAGTTGCCGCAGGGGATTTTGTGTTTCAATGGTGGCAGTATGAGAAAAAACTTAAAATGTCTAAGCAGGAACTTAAAGACGAATATAAGCAAATGGAGGGCGACCCGCAAATAAAGGCAAGAATAAAGCAAAAGCAAAGAGAGATAGCACAGAATCGGATGATGGAGGAAGTTCCTGATTCTGATGTCGTTGTGAGAAATCCGACGCATTATGCCATCGCTTTGAAATATGACCGCGAGGACGCAATGTCAGCACCTAAGGTGGTGGCTAAGGGACAAGACATAATTGCTCAAAAAATAATTGATATAGCCAAAGAGCATGATATATATATAATTGAGGATCGGCCCACCGCTCGTCAGCTTTTTGATATGGTGGATGTAGGCAGGGAAATACCCGCTGAACTTTATAATGCGGTTGCGGTTATTTTAACCGAGATGTATGAGGCAAAAGGGATAAAGCTTAAAGAAGAGAAGAAGAGAAGTTTATATCTTTAATTTTCAATATTCCGGAAGGGAGGACAGCGTATGTTAAGACGAATGATTAACAATGTGTTTGCGGTTTTTGTCGTTATAATAGTTCTTGCTATTATCCTCCCGTTAAACGAGTTGTGGGGCGGCTTTTTAATTGACTTTTTGCTAATGTTAAATATAGCGCTGTCTCTGATCATATTGCTTATAACCATGTACATAAAAGAGGCGTTGGAATTTTCAATTTTTCCTACGATATTGCTTATAACCACGGTATTCAGGCTTGCGCTTAACGTTTCGACAACAAGGGGAATACTTCAGCACGGATATGCCGGAAAGGTAATTGCCACTTTTGGTGAGTTTGTTATGGGTGGCGACCCGATAGTTGGATTTATCATCTTTATAATTATAGTTTTAGTTAATTTTTTGGTTATCACGAAGGGTTCTGAGCGCGTTTCAGAAGTTGCCGCACGTTTTACGCTTGACGCTATGCCCGGTAAGCAAATGGCTATAGATGCTGATTTGGCGGCGGGTGCGATTACAGATGAAGAAGCTAAATTAAGGCGCTCTAATGTTCAACGTGAAGCGGATTTTTTTGGGGCTATGGACGGCGCCACAAAATTCGTTAAGGGTGACGCCATAATGTCTATAATTACAACTATTTTTAATCTAGTCGGCGGTATGGTGTTAGGGTCTATGGATGGACAGGACTTTATGAGCGTGCTTGAGAATTACAGCCTTCAGACTGTGGGCGATGGTCTTGCTTCGCAGATACCGGCGTTGCTTATTTCGATAGCCACGGGCATGGTGGTGACTAGAACCGCTAGCCTTGGCAGCTTTAATGAAGAGCTTAAATCTCAGTTCACGCAAAACCCTGTCACTTTCGCAATTTCCGGCGGAGTTGTATTGGCGCTTATGCTTATTCCGGGATTTCCGTGGCCCGCTATGCTTATAATTGGCGGTGCGCTGATTTTTGGTTCGGTGATTTTAACTCGTCAGCGCAGGGAATTTGTCGCGGCGCAGGCTTTGGCTTCTGAGCAGGCCCAAATGGATGATCTGGCGGAACGACAACAAATGAGTTCCTCAGGCGAGGATTATTATCGTGACATTGACAATGTGTTTAAGTTGCTGAATGTTGATACGATAGAAATGGAATTTGGATATAGTCTGTTGCATTTGGTGGATGAAAAAAGCGGAGGTAATTTTATTGAGCGACTTGTGTTGTTCAGAAAAGATTTTGCTATGTCCATGGGGATGGTGTTCCCATCCGTGAGAATGAGGAACAACCCTGAAATAAACCCTAATCAATATGTTATAAAAATCAAGGGAGAGGAAGTTGCGAGAGGAGAGATTCTCGCCGACCACTATTTGGGATTAGATAACGGAGATGTTACCAATCCCGTTGAAGGTATTGACACGATTGAACCGGCATTCGGGATTCCGGCGAGATGGATAAGCGAGGACAAAAAGGTAATGGCGGATGTCGCCGGATATACACTTATTGATCCGGTATCGGTGATGATAACTCATCTGTCGGAGATTATCAGACAGCATGCACACGAAATAATCTCCCGTCAAGACGTTAAAACTATGGTAGAGAATATAAAGACTACCAATCCGACACTTGTGGAGGATTTGATTCCCGGAGTCATAAGCTTGGGATACCTGCAGAGGGTGTTGGCTATGCTCCTTAAGGAAAGTGTGCCCATACGCGACATGGAAACTATTATTGAGGCTCTTTCGGAAAACGTTCAGTCGCTAAAGGATATTGATATTACGGTTGAGTATGTGAGACAGGCGCTTAAGCGCACTATTACAAGGAGATTTGCCGAGGCCAATTCGCTTAGAGTTATTACTCTTGACCCGCGGATAGAGGATATGATAATATCAAATGTGAAAAAAGGAGACAGGGGGAGCATATTTGTCCCTGACCCTGATACGGCGCAGACGATAATTGCGCGCTCTAACGAGGAGGTGGCCAAGGTCAAGGATGTTTTGCCTAGCGTTATAGTGCTTACCTCTCCGATAGTGCGGGCATATTATAAAAAACTGATTGATCAGTATATACCCAGTCTTTATGTATTGTCTTACAGTGAGATAGAAAATGATACTCAAATTCAGGCGGTGGGAAACATAACGATGACACAGTAAAACAATGCGCTAATTAAGAATTATAGCGTGTTGACACAAGCAGGAACGGGCGGATTTTTTGCCGGACAAGGCAATTTTGACGCGAATAACCGTTGTTATTGTAATTGTTTATTATTAGTCATGAAGCGGACCAATAATTATTGATTATTAATTGAAAGGGGGTGGGGTAATGGCAGTTGACGGCCAGGGATTATTGCAAAAATATTCGGTGGAAAAAGATATAGGACTTAGAAACGAGATAGTGCTCATGTACATGCATATTGTGAAATATGTCGCGTTGTCGCTTCGCAATACTTATGCAAAATACGGAGATTTTGACGATGTAGTCAACGAAGGTGTGATCGCGCTTATTAAATCGGTCGAGACTTTTGATATAAACCGGGGCGTAAAATTTGAGACTTATGCCAACGTGAAGGTTAAAGGGGCAATTATTGATTATGTCCGCAAACAGGACTGGGTTCCTCGCCAGGTTAGGCAGTTCGGCAGAGAATTGGAGTCAGCCTATAATCATCTCTACGCCGAGTTGGGGAGACATCCGAAGAATCAGGAAATTGCCGATTATATGGGAATAACAAAAGAAAAGCTAGCAAAGTCAATGGCAGATGTAGCAGGGGCTATAACCCTGTCGTTTGAGGAACTTATATATGAGGATAATTTTGTTGACGGTAGTTTAAATGTTGAAACGGATTACGGCATTTATGAGCGGGAGCGAAAAAAAATAATCGCTGAGTCGATAGATATGCTTAAACCTAAAGAGAAACAGGTGATTACTCTTTATTATTTTGAAAAGCTTAAATTTTCGGAGATAGCTAAAGTTTTGGGCGTTACCGAAAGCCGTGTCTGTCAAATACACTCTAAAACGTTGCTGTTGCTGAAAAGGAGCCTTGGAGAATATATAATGACGAGATAAATAACAACTCATAATTTAAAAATTACACTTAAGTCAACGCCGCACAACTCACGCTTAACGGCTTGGAGCACAAATCACTTGCGTATTTCTCGCTAAACTTCGTTAGTTTTGCCTTAACTATCAACGGATATTCGCGGCAAAATTGCCTAGTTTTACGAAAAATCCAACGGCGTGCTTTGCGCGCAAGAGCTGTGCGACATGGCATTAAAAAGCGATCGGAGGCGCACGGAGAAAGGGGAAGGTATGTTAAGAGGTTTTTATAACTCGGCGCAGGCAATGTTGTTAAGGCAGCGGCAGCTTGACATAATAAGCAATAACGTGGCAAACGTCAACACCGCCGGTTATCGCAAGGACGAGATGGTGACCAATACATTTATGGAGGAGTTGATATTGGTGGACGGCCGCCGCAGAACTAGCGGAACTTTTTTGCAGACTTATGCCGACGAGACCAAGGCAAATCTTGAGCAGTCGAATTTTGAATATACCGAAAGTAAATTTGACGTGGGTATTTGGGGTAATGTTTATTTCAACGTTGCCGCTCAGGACGGGAATGTCTATCAGACCCGTGATGGCCAGTTTGAATTGGACGACGAGGGCTATCTTATATTAGGCAGAGCGGGTCGTGTTCAAGGCATGGGAGGTGATATTTTACTTGGGAGTGACGATTTTGTAATTGATGCGGACGGGGTTATTACAAACAATGAGGGAATTGTTGACACTTTACTTTTGACATATATCCCCCCTGAATCCGATGTAGGAAAGATCGGAAACAATCTTTTTAACTATGACGGCGGAGAGGTTTTGCCTGCTGGAGAAACTTTTGATATAATTCAGGGTTGTTTTGAGAAATCAAATGTAGACGCTAACAAGGAAATGATGGAAGCTATGGAGGCTCAGCGCCATTATGAGACAAATAGCAGAATGCTTAGGTATTTTGACACCATGAACTCTAAAATGGCAAGCCTTGCATCGCTGATTAAATAATAATTAAACAATGTGGATTGGAGGAAGATAAGTTTATGAACATATCGTTTTATACCGCAGGGAGCGGAATGATAGCGCAACAGGAAGGCTTAAATATTTATTCAAATAATATAGCTAACGTGAATACTATAGGTTTTAAAGCGGAGCGTCCATCATTCGCGGACTGTATTTATACTCTTCAGCGGGCGACCGAGCCCGAATGGGAAACGGGGCATGGGCAGTATACCATGAAGACAGATATCGTTTGGCAGGAAGGCGGCTTTGTTCAAACTGATCAACCGCTTGATTTCGCGCTTCCAAATTCTAACTTCTTTATGGTTATGGACAGGACAGGAAATACCTTTTTGACCCGTGACGGATCATTTGGGATGAGCAATAACGATGCGGAAGGAACTTGGCAGTTGGTCAACGGCAGCGGAGAGTTTGTGCTTGATTATGAAGGAAATATAATAGATATACCATTTATGACCGAGGAGCAGGAGGACGGAACAGTCCTTACTTCGAGCGAAGTCGATTATGCGGCTCTTGAAGATATGGTCGGTGTGTTTTCCGTCCCGAATAAATGGGGCCTTGAACAGGCGAACAATAATCATTTGGTGGCGACCGTTCGTTCAGGTCCGGTGCAGGCTGAACCCGATGCTGACAAGGTAAGGATGGCGTTGGAAATGTCAACAGTCGATTTAGCGTCTGAAATGGTACATATTATTGAAACTCAAAGGTCTTATCAGTTAAGCGCCAAACTGGTGCAAACATCCGACGAGCTTATAAATATCGCAAATAATTTGAGAAATTAATAGCTCAGGGTTCAGTGGTTGTTTGCGCAAAAATTCACTTGCAAACACAGCTAAAAAGCTTATTTAACACTGTCTCTAAAACTGAAAGGAAAAAATCATGCTGGAAAAATATGAAGATCTAAACGAAATGCAGCTCGACGTTTTAAAAGAAATCGGGAACATTGGTTCGGGCAACGCTTCAACTGCGCTTTCTTCTATGATAGGCAAGGAAATAGAAATTCGTCTGCCGACCGTTAAGATTTTAGGCTTTCAGGAAGCCATTGATAATAATGGATCGCCGGAAGATTTAATAGCCGCTATTTTAATACGTCTTAAGGGCAGCATTAAAGGAATGATTTTATTGCTGATAAATAAAGAATTTGCAGAGGTTATCCTTAATATCTTTTTCGGTAAATCGAATATTGATTTGTTAAAGTTAGACGAAAGTGATATATCGGCTTTGTCTGAAATTGGAAATATTATGGGCAGCTCTTATATGAGTGCGATTGCGACCCTTACGGGCCTTGAAATAGGGGTTGAGGCGCCTTCTTTCACGGCGGATATGTTGGGTGCGGTTATGAGTGTTCCGGTTATTGAATTCGGCGAGGTTGGGGATAAGCTGCTTTGTATTGATAAAGAAATTATGATAGACGGAGTAAAGCTTGAATCTAACATGATGCTGATACCCACCGTTGAATCTTTGTCCGTATTGTTTGGAAAGCTGGGGGTGGCATGAGTAATATAAGTGTCGGTATTTCCGACTGGAAAGTCAGCAAAGCTCCCGATGTTTTGGTTACATACGCACTTGGCTCATGCGTGGGGATCTGCCTGTTGGATAAGGTTAAAAATATTGGGGGTTTATCACATATAATGCTTCCTGACAGCGGAAATATTTTAAAAGGCGGCGAAAACCGCATGAAATTCGCTGACACGGCGATACCGGATATGTATCATAAGTTGCTTACAATGGGGGCTATTGCAAAAAATATCACCGCTAAAATCACAGGTGGGGCGCTGATGTTTGCAACCTCATCGGAGCGGTTCAACATAGGAGAGCGAAATGTTGACGCCGTGAAAAAAACCTTGCAGCTGCTACACATACCTATTTTGGCTTATGATACCGGAAAAAACTATGGTCGGACAATATTTTTTCATCTGGATAACGGCTCTGTCGAGGTGAAATCCACTGCCTTCGGGGTGGTGGTAATATGAATAGTAATTAAGGCGAGATAGTTGGAGAAATCTTTCTATCTCGCCGATTATGATAATTATTGATTGTTTTGGGTGTAAGTATGCGTATATTAACATTAATTGAAAACACTTCCGCCACCGAAAGGCTCGTGATAGAGCATGGGGTATCTTTTTATATAGAGGCGGGAGGCAAAAAAATTCTGTTTGATACAGGGTCGTCTGAAAAATGGGCTGAGAACGCCAGACGTATGAGAGTAGATATAAAGAACATAGATTGCGCAGTGCTGTCGTATAATCATGCAGATCATGTAGGAGGGATTGACGCTCTGTTGTCAACTTGTCCTTATATTAAGATTTATATGAGGAAGGACGCGCAGTCGAACAACTATAAACGGATGGGGATATTTAAGATATCTATAGGCCATTCTACTGAATTCTATGCAAGAAGGAAAGATAATATCGTTGCGTTCAATTCTTTTCAGGAAATCTGTCCCGGCGTATTTTTAATGTCTGATGAGTGCGGCGAAAAGAGGCATATTTGTAATGATAGGTCGTTGATGGTTGAAAAAGACGGAAAAATCGTGAAAGACATGTTTGAAGGTGAACTTTTTATGACAATATTTCCGGGTGAGGAAAAAAAAGGCTGCGTTATCGTGTCTAGCTGCTCATATAGGGGGATAATAAATATCATAAAAACAGTGCAAAACTCATGGATAGGAGTACCGATAATCGCGGTTGTGGGCGGATTTCATTTAATGGGGTCAAGTACAAAAAAAATTAACTGCTCTGCTTCTTATGTCTCTGAACTGGCGAAAGAGTTGAAAGATTTAAATATCGGGATGCTCTATACCTGTCATTGTACTGGGCAAATGGGCTATGATATGCTAAAGGCTGAATTGGGAGATCAGGTACAATACTTGCAGACGGGGGAAGAATTGGAGTTTTAACAGGAGGATAATAGTAAATCAACAGGTATTGCCTCAAATATTATCCTTTACATTTTACGTGTTTTTTAGTATAATATTAGAAGTATAATAAATTTGCTTAAAAAATGGCATATATATCAGTTTGACTTTTTATTGCCTATTAGTCAAACTGCGATACAAAGGCTAACTCATAAGCAAATAAGGAGAAACTATATGAAAGCTGTTATAACCGTTACAGGGAAGGATATGATAGGAATTTTGGCGAATATAAGCGGAATTTGCGCTGAAATGTCGGTAAATGTTATGGATGTTACGCAAACGATACTTCAAGACCTTTTCGCCATGATCATGATGGCCGACATCACTCAATGTACCGTCCCATTCGAGGTGTTTTCGGAAAAGCTGAAAAAACTCGGAAAGGAAATGAACCTTCAAGTGCATGTTATGCATGAAGATATTTTTAATTCAATGCATAGGATATGATTTATGATAAATACGAATGATATTTTAGAAACCATTAAGATGATTCAAGAGGAAAGTCTTGACATCCGCACAATAACCATGGGGATATCACTTTTTGACTGCATAGACAGCGACATAGACAAAGCATGTCGGAAAATTTATGACAAAATTACACGCTTGGCGCAAAATCATGTTAAGGTTGGCGAGACTATAGAAAAACGTTATGGTATACCTATCATAAATAAACGACTTTCGGTTACTCCAATCTCTTTTTTGGCCGCAGCAGCCGAAGGCGATCCGATAAAATTTGCTAAAACGCTTGAAAAAGCTGCGAGCAGCACGGGAGTTAACTATATCGGCGGGTATTCGGCGCTGGTGCATAAGGGTTTTTCGGCCGGCGATCAAAGGCTTATCTCCTCAATACCGGAAGCGTTGTCGATGACCGGTAAAGTGTGTTCTTCTGTAAATATCGGATCGACTCGGGCAGGCATAAACATGGACGCTGTTGCTATGATGGGGAGAGTAATAGCGGATGCGGCAAAGGCGACCGTGAATAACAGCTGTTTCGGTGCGGCGAAAATTGTGGTGTTTTGTAATGCGGTGGAGGATAACCCGTTTATGGCCGGTGCATTTCATGGAGCGGGGGAGCCGGACGCTGTTATAAATGTTGGGGTGAGCGGTCCGGGTGTGGTGCGCGCGGCAGTTGAGAAGATGCAGGACGTAAAACTTGATGAGCTTGCCGAAGTGATAAAGAAAACTGCTTTTAAAATTACTCGCATGGGACAATTGGTAGGCAGTGAGGCCAGTAAGGCACTGGAGGTGCCATTTGGGATCGTAGATCTTTCATTAGCGCCTACCCCGGCGGTGGGAGACAGTGTGGCTTATATATTAGAGGAAATGGGGCTCGAAAAGTGTGGGACGCATGGCACCATAGCGGCGCTCGCGCTGTTGAACGATGCGGTAAAAAAAGGCGGTGTGATGGCTTCTTCAAGCGTAGGAGGACTTTCGGGAGCGTTTATACCGGTATCAGAGGACACGGGAATGATAAAAGCGGTGCAGTGCGGCGCGCTCAGCCTTGAAAAGCTAGAGGCGATGACCGCTGTTTGTTCCGTCGGGATAGATATGGTGACTGTTGCGGGAGACACTTCGCCTGAAACTATAGCGGCTATTATTGCCGATGAAGCGGCAATAGGCATGATAAATCAAAAGACCACTGCGGTAAGAATAATACCGGCCATAGGAAAAAAGCCGGGAGATACATTGGAATTCGGAGGATTATTCGGCAGCGGACCGGTAATGCCGCTGAATAAATTCAGTTCAGAGCGATTTATAAAAAGGGGTGGAAGGATACCGCCGCCGCTGCAAAGCCTTAAAAATTAAAAGAAAGTTAAAATTTATATGTCTGAAAATATTTTAATGGATTTACACACCCACAGCACGCTCTCTCATGACGGTTCAGATGAAATAAGAAAGAATATAGAGAGGGCGGTCATGTTGGGGATTAAGGTTTTTGCAACTACAGAACATATTGATCTCAATGTTTATTACGATAAGCGCTATAAAAACAATATACTGATAAAACGCGGAAATAAAATAATAAATGATCTGAAAAAAGAATATGAAAAAGACATAAAGATAATCTATGGCGTTGAATTCGCGCAAGGGATACATAATAAAGCGCTTGCCGATAAAATAACCGATGAGTTCAGGTTTGATTATATATTGGGGTCTGTACATACTATAAGGGGCGAGCAGGATTTTTATTATATTGACTATAAAAGCCGTGACGCTAATAATTTATTGAAACGTTACTTTGACGAGATAATTGAAATGATTGATTGGGGAAATATCGATGCGGTCGCGCATCTCACCTATCCGCTTCGTTATATTATCGGCAGAGACGGACTGAATTTTGATATAAAAATGTTTGACGATAAAATCCGTGAGATATTTAGACTGATGACAGATAAAAAAATTGCGTTGGAGTTAAACGCGTGCGGTCTGCGGATACCGCGATATAACCGCCCCGATCCGGATTTTGATTATATTAAAATCTATAAGATGGCGGGAGGTGAGTTACTTACTATAGGCTCTGACTCTCATTCGGCGGCACATGTTGGGAGCGGTGTTCGCGAAGCGCAGATAAAAGCAGTTGAATGCGGTTTCGATAAGCTTGTATATTTTGAAAACAGGAAACCTTGTTTCTTGTCGCTAACTTAAAAGGAGAACGTGCTAATGCGAAAAAATCTTTTGAATCTATTAAGGCAGAATTGTATGCTCAAAAATGAGGAGTTGGCAGCTATGCTGGCAATAACCGCCGAAGAGGTGGAAAAAGAAAAGACCGCTCTTGAAAATGAGGGGATAATTATCGGCTATTCCGCTATTATTAACGAAGAAAAATTTGATAAAAATGCGGTTACCGCCCTTATAGAACTTAAAGTTTCCCCTCAATCAGAAAGGGGTTACGCTGTGGTAGCTAATCAAATCGCACAGTTTAAAGAAGTGGATTCGGTGCAGTTAATGAGCGGCTCATTTGACCTGGCAGTAACAATAAAGGGAAGCAATCTCAGAGATGTTGCGCTGTTTGTTTCTGATAGGCTGGCCGCAATGGACGGAGTTTTGTCTACCGCCACGCATTTCATTTTAGAGCGCTTTAAAGAAAAAGGAGTGCAGTTTTCGAGCGATGATGACGATGAAAGGAGTCTTACCTCTCCGTGATAAATTATGATAATATGCTGTCCGAGACCGCCAAGAATATTAAACCTTCAGGGATTAGAAAGTTTTTTGATATCGCCGCGACAATGGACAATATAATTTCTCTTTCGCTAGGTGAGCCGGATTTTAAAACTCCGTGGCTTATTCGGCGAAAAGGAATTTTGGCGTTGGAAAAAGGCCGGACACAATACACCGGCAACGCCGGAATGATCGAGCTTAGGCAGGCTATAAGTTCTTATATGGAGCGGAAGTTCACTATTGAATACCCTTCGGACGATGTGATCGTTACTGTTGGCGGGTCGGAGGCTATTGATTTAGCTGTAAGGACGATAGTTAACATCGGAGCCGGTGAGGAGATATTGGTGCCGGAGCCTAGCTTTGTATGCTATAGCCCTATCGTTGAGTTAGCGGGAGGGGTTCCTGTTCCGCTAGTCACAAAAATGGAGGATAACTTTAAGTTGACGCCTGAAATACTTAAAGCTGCAATAACTCCGAAAACCAAAGCTCTTATACTTCCATTTCCTAACAATCCGACCGGCGCGGTAATGCGCCGTGAGGATTTAGAAAAAATTGCGCCTATTATAGAAAAATCGGGAATTTTAGTAATATCAGATGAAATTTATGCCGAGCTTACTTATGGAGGGGAGCGGCATGTGTCTATCGCTGAACTTTCGGGCATGAAAGAGCGAACTATAATTATTAACGGCTTTTCAAAAGCCTTTGCCATGACCGGTTGGCGGTTGGGTTGGGCATGCGGACCTGAGCCTATAATTTCACATATGCTGAAAATCCACCAATATGCGGTGATGTGCTCGCCGACCGTAAGTCAATTCGCGGCTATTACGGCCTTGTCTGAGTGCGATGAAGACGTTAAATATATGGTTGGAGAATATGATATGCGGCGCAGGCTTTGCGTAAAAGTATTTAACGACATGGGTCTTGAAACTTTTACTCCGGAAGGGGCTTTTTATGTATTTCCGTGTATTAAATCGACAGGCATGTCTTCTCAGGAATTTTGTGAGCGGATACTTAAGGAAAAGCAGATAGCCATAACTCCCGGAGATGCTTTTGGGCAGAGCGGAGAGGGATTCATAAGAGTTTCTTATGCCTATTCGGTCAACCATTTATTAACGGCAATGAAGCGGATTGAAGAATTTTTAATGAGCATCAGTGGTTTGGGATGATTTTAAAAGCTTACGCAAAAATTAATCTTTATTTAGACATTATCGGTATCCTTCCGAATGGCTTTCATGAGATAGAAACAATAATGCAGCTTATAAGCCTGCATGACGAGATAAAACTTAAAATAGACGAAGCCGGAATGGGTGTAGAAATTTTGGTTGATAAAATTGATATTCCGGCAGATGAACGAAATATTGCATATATGGCGGCGGAAGCATTTTTATCCGCCGCAAATAAACGCGCAAAGGTTGTAATAAATATCAAAAAAAATATACCGTCCGGAGCGGGATTGGGAGGAGGTAGCGCCGACGGCGCCGCGATTTTAAAAGGATTGAACGTCTATTATAATAATATTTTTGGCAGCGAAAAGCTTTGTGAAATAGGCTCTGCAATAGGTGCGGATATTCCGTTCTGCATTATAGGTGGCAGGGCGCTATGCAAAGGTAAGGGGGAGATAATAACCCCGCTTTCGAAGGGCGAAAAACAATATTATATAATAATAAAGCCGGAATTCAGCTGCAGCACAGCTGAGGCCTATAAGCTTTATGACAAAAATCCAATGCTTATAAAGGGTAATAGCATCGGCTATTATAATGTTTTTGAAGAACTTTATAATGATAGCCGCATATATGATATTAAATCAGAGTTAATTAGCGCCGGGGCGGATAACGCTATGATGACCGGCAGCGGAAGCGCAGTTTTCGGAATATTCTACGATAAGAAAAAAGCTGAAGCGGCTTTTGATAAACTGGAATATAAAGAAAAATATTTGGCGGAGGGCATTTATGATAGCGATCAAAAATCATTTGGGTGAGATAAAACTGTCTGACCGTTTTTTTGTCGAACTTATTGGTGGGGCGGTAGTCAGCTGTTTTGGAGTGACCGGAATGAGCGCCGGCGGAATTAAACAGTCGGTGGTTGAGCTTTTTCCGTTTATAAATAATATAAGGTTTTTCGGGGGCGGAGTTAAAGTTAAAATCTTTCGTGATAAGCTGTACATTGGGCTTCATATAAAAGTAGCTTATGGGGCGAACCTTTCTTCGATAGTTAAAAGTATACAGAGCAAAGTTAGCTATGTGGTGGAGGAGGAAACAAGTCTGCCGGTAGAGCGGATTACCGTTTATATTGATGGAATTAAAGGCTAGTTTATCGGGAGGTAGGGCAAAGCTGTGATAATAAGCGGGAAAATTTTACGCGACGCGATTATTTCCGGCGCGAACAATATAAGCAATAACAGGCTAATGGTTGACGAGTTGAATGTTTTTCCGGTGCCTGACGGCGACACCGGCACAAATATGTCCATGACTATAAAAGGCGCGGCCGCTGAGCTTAGCCGCTTGTCGGACGATGTTTTGGTGTCGTCTGTTGCAGACATAGCGGCGAACGAAATGTTGCGCAGCGCGCGTGGCAATTCCGGAGTTATACTTTCGCTGTTATTCAGGGGCCTGTCGAAAGGTCTTGCGGGGAAGAAAACCGCCAATGCTTTAGACTATGCCCTTGCTTTAAATCTTGGGGTGGATGCTGCCTATGCTTCAGTAATGAAGCCCACTGAAGGTACTATCTTAACGGTTGCGCAGTTGGCGGCAAAAGCGGCGGGCGAATATGCCGAAAAAAACGCTGATGATTTTGAAGGAATGTTCAAAATCTTTGAAAAATCCGCTAAAGAAGCATTGGATGATACCCCAAACTTATTGCCTGTTCTTAAACAAGCGGGCGTTGTGGACGCGGGCGGCATGGGTTATCTTGTTATAATAAAGGGGATGAGGCAGGCGATCGAGGGCAAAAATTCTGTTGAAAAAGTCAATGATGAACTTGATGCGGCATTTAGAAGTACGATAAAAGAGTTTGACATTGATATCAAATTCACTTATTGTACTGAATATATTATTATGAAAGCCGCCGAAGTAAAAGATTCAAAGTTGCTTCGCGCCTATCTTGAAACGATCGGAGATAGTGTGGTTGTAGTGGACGGCGGCAGTATAATTAAAGTTCACGTCCATACTGAACATCCGGGAAGCGCGTTGGAGGAAGGACTCAAATTCGGAGCGCTGACCGGACTTAAAATAGAAAATATGAAAGAGCAAAACAAAAACAGGCAGATAAAAACCGGAGACAGAAAAAGGCCTTTTTTTACGGCTCAAAAGCCGTTGGAAAAATATGGTTTCGTGGCGGTGACGGGTGGAGTTGGCTTAGAAGCGCTTTTTAAAGATTTAGGAGTAAACTATGTGGTGCAAGGAGGTCAGACCAACAACCCGCCGGCAGACGATATCTTGGAGGCAATATTGGCTACTCCCGCCCAAAACGTGTTTGTGCTGCCCAACAAAAAAAATATAATAATGGCGGCTGAACAGGCGGCGAAGATGGTTAAGGACCGTCAGGTCATGGTGTTGCAGACTATGACCGTTCCACAAGGGATTTCGGCGATGATGAATTTTGACTCTGGCATGGAAGCGGGAGAGAACAGTATTGCCATGACCTCAGCTTTTGGGCACGTGGGGACAGGGTTGGTTACATACGCGGCGCGCGATAGTGTTTTTGACGGCAGAAACATAAAAAAAGGCGATATATTAGGAATGGAAAACGGCAGGTTGGCGGCAGTCGAAAAGGACGTCTTCAGGGCGCTAAACCGTGTGCTGAAACGTCTCGTTAAAAGCCATACT
Organism: Eubacterium sp.; assembly: GCA_031271685.1. Taxonomy (GTDB): domain Bacteria; phylum Bacillota; class Clostridia; order Oscillospirales; family Ruminococcaceae; genus Ruminiclostridium_E. The sequence continues at coordinate 33,071 of JAISVH010000062.1, forward strand.
AAATTTATCACACTTATTTATGGATCCGATGTGTCGGACGAGGCTGCGGGGAAAGTATATGAACATGCAAGGGAAAAATTGCCGGGACATATTGAAGTTTCGCTGATAAACGGCGGACAGTCGATTTATTATTATATAGTTTCGGCGGAGTAATAATTATAGCCTTTTGATAAAATGTTTACGTTTTCAAAATGCTATAACCTAGTTCATGTCAACCGCCTCTTAGGCGGCGAGTGATTTTCAATCATCCGCAACTCTTGTTAAAGCACCGGAAGCGGTTCCGCCGCAGATGTTTGAATTTCATATTCATGATTTTTATGACGGACAAACCGTCGGAGGAAAAATGATAATTACATCATTAATGGGCATATCTGATAAGCGTGCTGCGCTATATAAAAAGTTAGGAGTTTTTACGGTTGAGGATTTACTTTCATTTTATCCGCGTGATTATATCGATTTTACTGTGCCGATTAAAATATCGGAAACCGAGCCGGGAGAATATGCCGTTATAAAAGCTACAGTCGAAAAAAAGCTGAAGCCTTATATTAATAATAGGGTCAATCTTTACAAGTTGGTTTTATCAGACGATAGCGGGGAGATACTTTGTAATATTTGGGGGAAGGAATACAGCTTTAAAAGCCTTATGTTAAGCAGGGAATATCTTTTTTACGGTAAAATAGAAGGCGGACTGTTTTCGCATGAGATGTCAACGCCGTTGTTTATTCCGGCGGACAGCGAGGAGAAAATAATACCAAAATATCGGCTGACCAAAGGACTTACCGGTATTATGGTTGCGAATAACGTCCGCGCCGCGTTGAAATTATATGATATTCCCGAGCCTTTCAGTGAGGTTTTGATGGGAAAATATAACTTAATTTCGAGAAGGGAAGCGATTAATAAGATACATTTTCCTGATAGCCATGAAAACGCTGAAAAAGCGCGACATAGGCTTATTTTTGAAGAACTTTTAATCCTGCAGCTAGGCCTGTCACTCTTAAAAAGCCGCAACCTAGATCTTACTTCCGTAATTATGGATGATATAGATTTTGATTTAGAGGTTTTTTATAACTCTTTGAATTTTATTCCAACCGGCGCGCAAAAGCGCGCCGTAGCTGAATGTGTTGCCGATATGAAGAAAGATATCCCCATGAACCGATTGCTTCAGGGTGATGTGGGTTCCGGTAAAACAATGGTCGCGGCAGTTCTTTGCCTTTATTCCGCTAAGAACGGATATCAATCGGCAATCATGGCTCCGACCGAAATTTTGGCTAATCAGCACTTTAACACTCTTAGAAAAATGCTCTCCCCATTCGGGCTTGAAACAGTGCTTTTAACTGCAGCTATGAAATCCGCCGAAAAAAAAGCTGTGCTTGAAAAGATTAAAACCGGCAAGGCGGACTTAGCTATTGGAACTCATGCTCTGATTCAAAACGCGGTGGAATTTTATAATTTAGGATTTGCGGTAACCGACGAGCAGCATCGTTTTGGCGTAGGGCAGAGAGCTATGCTTTCTAAAAAAGGAAATTTTCCGCATATGCTCGTAATGTCTGCCACTCCGATCCCTCGAACGTTGGCGCTGATTATTTACAGTGACCTTGACCTTTCGGTTTTAGATGAGTTGCCGGAGGGAAGGAAGGCTGTCCGCACTTACGGAGTGAACAGCAGTTATCGGGAACGACTATATAGATTTATTATCAGAAATATAAACGAAGGGAGGCAAGCGTATATTATATGTCCGTTGATCGAAGAGGGCGCAAGCGAAAAGATAAGCGCCGTGAAATACTATGAAGAGTTAAGTTCCGGTTGGTTCAGAGAAATATCCGTCGGGCTATTACATGGCAGAATGAAGGAAAGTGAAAAAAACGCTGTGATGCGGGAATTCGCGATAGGCAAGATATCCCTTTTGATTTCCACCACAGTAATTGAAGTAGGAATAGATGTGCCGAATGCTAATATTATTCTTATAGAAAACGCCGAGCAATTCGGACTGTCGCAGCTTCACCAACTGCGCGGCAGAGTGGGGCGCGGAACGGACGAGTCGCACTGTGTGCTGCTTAGCGACAGCGCTTCTGTCTATACAAAGGCACGCATTGACACTATGATAAGAACTTCAGACGGGTTTGAAGTCGCAGGAGAAGATTTAAAGATGCGTGGTCCCGGTGACTTTTTCGGAGCTAAGCAGCATGGTTTGCCAGAGCTTAAAATAGCGGACATGTCAAAGGATATAAGCCTTATAAACCGGAGTCGGGAGCTGGCGAACGAGATACTTGAGAATGATCCGGGCCTTGAAAAGCCGGAAAATTCTACCATCCAAAGCATGGTGAAGGAGTTATTTAAAAACAGTGAAAAAATCGGATTTAATTAATGGGAACAGTCAAAAAAAATCATGGTCATGCGAGAAGGCTTTTGATAAATGGAGATATCCGCGTTTTTTTGCCGAGGATATTAATGAGGATATTGCCGTGGTTAGCGGTGATGATGCAAGGCATATCCGCGACGTGTTGAGGATGAAAAAAGGAGAAATTGTAATTTTAGCTGACGCGGAAGGCTATGACTGTCTTTCGGAGATAGAAAGTTTTGTGGGTAAGGAGTCAGTCAATTTAAAAGTTTTAGACAGGAGAAAGAACGAAGCCGAACCAAACGTTAAGATAAGACTGTATCAATGTTTGCCCAAATTTGATAAGCTTGATTTTATAGTTCAGAAAGCCACGGAACTTGGTGTTTTTGAGATAGTTCCGGTAATTTCAGAGAGGTGCGTTTCACGGCCTGATTCAGATCGAAGGATTAGCCGCATGCAAAAAATAGCCTGCGAGGCGACAAAGCAGTGCGGCGGGGTAAGAGTGCCGATGATTTTTCCGTTTATGAACTATAAAAATATATTTAAGGAAATTAAGCAGGATTTTTTGGGTATAATATTTTATGAAAACGGCGGTGAAAAGTTAGACAATATAATCGGATTCCCAAGAGAGCATATAAATATTATTATCGGCAGCGAAGGCGGGTTTTCTGAAAATGAAGTTTTGTTGGCAAAAGAAAACGGTTATATACCGGCAACGCTCGGGAAACGTATACTGCGTTGTGAAACCGCCCCTATCACCGCAATTTCAATTTTGCTTAACTTAACCGGGAACATTTGATTTTTTTAAAATAGTTAAAATTTTTATATATGGGTTGAAAAATATGGTAATATAAGTTATAATATTAAAGCAACACCGCACAATTCACGCCTAAAGGCTTGACGAGCAAATCACTTGTGTATTTTTCGCCAAACTTAGTTGATTTCGCCTTAAATATCAACGGATATTCGCGGCAAAATCGCCTAGTTTGACGAAAAATCTTACTACGCGCTTTGCATGCCAGAGCTGTGCGGTATTGCTTTAAAATAACGCATAAATTGGAGGGTCGGCTATAATGAATAGAGGATTGTTTTTTGGTTTGTTGGGCATTATCGCTCTTATCAGCGGGGCGATTATCTCAATTGTTTTGCTTAAACATAAATTTAACAGGAGAGATGAATATGACTTTGAAGAATTCAACGATGTTATCGACGATGAAGAGTTTGAGCACTTCTTTGATGGGGATGGCGCTTTTATGGATAATTTTGAGGAAGAAGAGGATAATTCGGACGAACTGACTTAGAGTATAAATGTTTTGTTATTTTTTAGCCGGGATGCCATATATGTCATCCCGGCTAGTTATAGCAAATTACGTAAACATGGAAACGAATTCCATGTTTACGTAATTTGCTATTAGTCCGGTTTTAAAGCGGATTTACTATAATAACTGCGTTCATGTTCCTCGCCTTTTATTCGGTTCCGCCAAAGATGTTTTAACACGGTTTTGCTCTGTATAAATTTAAGGCAATATAGCACAGCTTCGGCGTGCAAAGCACGTAGCCGAATTTTACGCCAAACTTAGTTAATTTTGCCTTAAATATTTCAGGATTTTTCTTCTTTTACATAAGAGTCTGTAAATCCTTTGTCTTCAAGAATTTTTTGCATTTTTTCAGCATTTTCTTTTTCGGTGAAAGCGCCTAGCTGCACTTTATACATCGAGGTTTGGTTATTGGGTTCTTCTGTTGGCACGACTTTTGCCGGGATATCAATTGATTCTTTAACATCTGTCCTGAAAGTGTCCATGGATTTGCCGTGCTTTGGAAACCAATGCATAACATCTGCGTGCCCGCTTGCTATTCCCAGTGTATTTCCTTCGCTGTGGCAGATAATATAAGGACTCTCCGGTTTGATATTATACGTTTTGCAAAGATATGCGCAAAGCTCGACCGCTTCTTTATAAATTTTGCTGAAATATGACTCGTCGGTCAGACCGTCTTCACAAATTTCTACGCCGATATAACCGTTATTATTTGCATTCGCGGAATATCCTTTTGTGCCACTCCCGCTGTGCCATCCTACTATATCCCACGGAAGGGTTTGATAGGTAGCTATTGAGCCGTCTTTAAGCTTGCCAATAAATCCGTGGGCGCACATCTGCGTATTTCCTTCAACTGTAGGCCGATTCCAATCATTGCCGTTGGGGTTCGGGCCAAGCAGTCCGTCGTCGGGCTGAACATATCTGCATAAATTGGGATTGTTCGCGCCTGTTGAATGCAGCATAAAGCCTTTTACCGCGTGCTTTTGTTTGGATTTATAGCAATCGTTTTGCGTTAGATAACATTGTTTAAGATTCATTTTATTTTCCCTCACTTTCTATATTAGTCTTTAAAATGCTTGCCGTTCCTTTATCTCCAAAGCTGTGGCTAGCTATAGAAGTCAGGACCGACATTATAGTTGACATGGCCGTGACGCTAAGAACGACTTTCCAATCTACTTCGCCGAGCACGGTGTGTGTGCCTATTACCGCGATTGCTGAGTGCGCCGCTGTTTTGACCGCTCTTTCCAGAACATCAAGCCAAAATTGCTTAGTCATTGATTAACTCCTTTCTCATCTTATAAATAATGATAAGACGCGTTATTTATAGTATAACCGCGTTTATGGCCTCCGCCTCTTAGACGGCGGGTGATTTTCAATCCTCCGTTGGCGCTTGTTAAAACATCGGAAGCGGTTCCGCCGCAGATGTTTGAAACGAACTATATTTTAATAGATATGTTTATTTCAAGTAAAATTCTCACATACTTATATATGCCGGACATGAGACAATTGACACTGATTGACAATGAAAGGCTAAAGTGATATAATAAGAGCATGAGCAATTTGGGGCCGCAATGGTTTCGACGGGGATTTTGAATCACGCTAAGCATGCAGAGCCAGTCCCGACTCTTTAATCCGGGGCATTTTAAATTTAAACGCTAATAATAGAACAGCAGCTGTAGCTGCCTAAGCGCGCTACCGTCCGTTCTGAGAGAGCTGCGGCTCAGCATGGGCGTCAATAAGCAGCCAACGTTTTGTGTGATAGCCTTGTAGCGCAAAACGTATCCAAAGGGCTACCAATCGGTGGTTTTGTCGGATTGTGCCGTCGTGCGGGAAATCTTTCAACCGACTAAGCATGTAGAAAGGTGTGTGGAAGGATTTTCGGACAGGAGTTCGATTCTCCTCGGCTCCACCAAAATCATCGCTGGTCGAACACCCGATGGAGAGATTCATCTCTTTACGTACGGATTCGTACTGGCTGTAAAAATAGCGAGCAGGTCTTAAGACCGCTCGCTATTTTTCTTGAAGAGGTCATTTACAACCGTACGCGCCACAGCTTATAATATTTCCCGTGGATGGTTATGTTGTGGAGCGCAAACCACAAGCCCTCTGGTGAGACAGAGAGCCCGCAGAGCTGTTTTTGTCAAGCGAAAAATAGTCCAGACGACATAGTTGAAAAATGATCCACCGGGAGGCTAAATAGTAACATAATAAACAACCTCTTAATTTCCTGAAAACGCTAAGGGTGGGCGGCACCCTTAACGCCGCCCACCCTTAGCGTTACGATAAATGATTGTCTTTTTTTGGGACCATTCTTAGTTTAGCATATATAACAGATACACTCCCAATTCTGAATGTTTCTGCGATTTATCCCGTATTTGCGCGACGTTTATCTTTGGCTTAATTCATTTTGTCGCATATCCTCTATGACTTTATGTTTAAACTCACCTGTATAGGTCTTTCTCGGTTTATCTTTTGGCATGAAAATGCACCCCTTTTTGTGTTGTATCACATTTTTTCAATGTGCCCAAATTTCAGGGTGCTGTTTAACCATACACGGCGTCTTTTTAGTGCAATAAATTTCGATATATAGTGGACTATAAAAATTTATGATAATACGGTAGAGCATCTAATGTTTTCAAACATTTGCGGCGGATCCGCTTCCAGCGTTTTAACAAGAGTTATAGTAAATTAACTTGAAAACAAAATAATTTCCGCAAAACCGCATGATATTTTGCAGTAAGTCCGCTTGTGCAGATTGTAATCGGTTAACTTTAAATTTACTAAATTTAAAGTTAACCGATTACAATCTGCCGCCTAAGAGGAGGGGGGACATGAACGCGGTTATATTCAAGTTGATTTGCTATAAACTTTAATATCATAGCCAATGGTTTATTTATTTAATAGTTTTTTGCGCTTGTCTGATTCAACGCTTTTCCTGACTTCATCGGATGAATACACCACCTCTGCATAAATAGTCGCAACGATCGAATACAACGCCGGGGGAATATGCTCGCCACTATTGAGCATTACCAACAGCGCGGCAGCGCTATCATCACGGTAGATGGGAATGCCGTTTTCATCGGCTATATTAACTATTTTGCGGGCGACTTCGCCAAGCCCTGAAGCCACTACAACGGGCGCAAAATTAGTATCCGGGTTATATTTTAATGCTATAGCCGCCTTTTGCCCGTATGGAAGTTTACGCTGTGACATTAAATCCCTCTCTCTTTTCTAAGATGCTAGGAAAAACTTCGGTTAAGTTATGAGGCTTTATCAGAGGACCGGTGACAAAACTTCTTGTGACATATCCTGAACCGGCTATGATTCTGCCCACTTTATTTACTATGTCTCCGATATTATCGGAAAAGCTTTCCGGGTGAAGCAGAGAAATGTTTACATCTTCACCGGAGGAGCGCAAATCTATTTCAAAACGTCCGATAGAATCTATATCAAATGTTAAAAACAAATGATATGTCCTTTTTCCAGGTTCTGAATCGGCGGTGTTTTCCTCATCGTTATTGACCCACAATTCTCCGAAAGCGCGGGTTTCGTTGAATTCTACAGGTATTATATAATGGGATAGAGGAGTGAACACTCCCGGAGCGTTTATCAAGCTTTGTAAAAGATTTGAGGCATTATAGTTATTAACAGTTTTAAGTGCGGGGTGATCTATGTTCTTTTCTATAAATCCTATAAGCTCATTGAGCGATGAGCTTTTTTCAGCTGCTTGAGTTTCGTTTCCTCCCGACCGATGATTTGCGGCTTGTTCGGTTGAGCGGCCTTCTGCCAGTTCTGGAAAAGGTTTTTCTGACATAGGCAATTCATCGTTTTCCACCATTTTATTTATTATCTCTAAAAAGGACTCATAAATATTTTGGCGGATGTCGACTTCCGGCATTGCTTTAAGCACATCGTTAAGATAAACTATTAGAGAGTCTATATCTTCTATCTGCGTCATTTCGGAATCAATGCCGACCTTTAATTGTTCCGAACCGGATAGGTTTATCATGTTTTTTAGAATATCAGAAATCGCGGTTTTGCCGTCGTTTTTGCCAAGCAGGAATCCTCTTACTGCTGAATCCAGAACTTCTTGATTAATTATATCGCTATTTCCCGTGAATTCGTTTTGGTCAAATTCGCCCCACAACGCCGCAGCTGAATTTTTTTGTGAGGCAACTGCTTGCGTCTCAGGAAAAGTTTGGTTTTGAACCGGCTGACCAAAAGAATCGATGTCTTCTTTAAAAGTATTTATAATGTCGCCGGAATGTCTCGCGGTAACTCCTTCTTTTTGTGGCGTTTGGGTTGTCGGTGCGGCTTGTGTATTTTCTTGCGTTTGGTTTTCCGTGGTATTATTGTTGATATTATTATTATTATTATTTTGGAATTGGTTTGCTTCGTTATTGGCAGAGACATTATTATTTGTTTGCGCGGTTTGAGCATTCCCGGAAATAGGGTTTTGTGAATCTGCCGGTGTGTTTGTATTCGCAAATCCCGTCAAGCTTTCGGCATTGTTGAAGTTTGGAGTGTTTGCTATTCCTGCCGTGTTTGCTGTGTCTTGACCGGCGGCCTGTCCGCCCAACGCCTGTCTATTGGCTTGTGGAAACAATTGTTCTAACAACTTATCAAATTCTCCGGCTAATATTGATTTAGTTACACGGTCAGGAATAACGGTTATCAGGTTGTTAAAATATTCTAAAAGCATGTTTTTATTAGTATTATACCGGGATAAATTATGGATTATAAGGGGGATAAGCACCTGTGTGCGATCGTTATTAAGAAGGCTTTCAGAAACATTTTTTAAAATAAAAAGGGTTTCGTCTTTAAGGTTGGCAAAATTGTCGCCGGCTTGGGGAGCCCCCCATTGTTTTGCTAGTTCCCCTAAGTCTGTGGAAAGCCCTTTGTTTGGGGCAAAATATCCTGAAAGAAACTTCATGTTAAAAGATAGGGCGCTTAATATTTCGTCTTTATTTTGGGCAAAATTTACAGCTTTTAGTATATTACCTATTGCGCTCTCTAGATCTTCGTTGCCGCTCAGCTTTGCTTCGGCCGCGATATTTCTTAATATATCAAAGAAACCATTTCCGCTAAACATGGTATTATCTCGCTCTTGTGACGTTATCTCGGTCAATAGTTTATCCGGCGTGATAAACAGCGATTTCATCATGGAGTCAAGTTCACCGTACAGCTCGGTGTAGCCATTGACTTTAGCAACGGTTAACAAATCCTCATTAACTATCTGCCTCATGGCCTCAACGGCCAAAGTCGGATCTTTGGCTATTTTAACAGTCATTGGCAGAAAACCCTTCTGCCCTGTCATCAAGTCGGCGCGTCCGCCTGCGGGTCGTTCTCCGGACTGCTCCGTCACTAACGGATTTTCGATTTGAATTATTTCAAAACGCTCGGATTCCCCGCTGCCTTTTTGGGATAGATTTCCGGTCGCGTAACCTTTTCCCCCACCCAACGGATTAGTAATTTGAGGAATGCCCGCCATTCCGTCACCCCTTTTTTATTTGGTTAGCTTAACATTCTTGTATTATTCTACCATACTTTAGAGATATAGTCAATAAAATTTAACACTAAAAATGTGAATTGTTTATAATTTGTTAACAAAAACACTTGCGTTAAAGGAAAAATTATGTTATAATAAATTTATCTAAAATTATTTAATACGGAAAGGAAAGGGATATATAATGGCAAAAGTTGAATCTGGAATGGAAGCAATGATTGACATGTACATATTTGAAACCAACACGTTGCTTGAACAGCTTGATGAAATACTTTTAAGAACGGAAACGGCAAACGTTTTCACTGACGAGGATATCAACGAAATTTTCAGAATCATGCACACTGTGAAGGGTTCTTCGGCAATGATGGGATTTGAGAACCTTCAGTTGCTTGCTCATAAAGGCGAGGATATGTTTTTCATGATTCGCGAAAATCCCGGAAAAATTAAAGATACCAGATTTATCTATGACCTTGTTTTCCGTATGTCTGACTTATTTAAAGCGGAAGTAGAACTTATTCAGAGCGGTGGAGAATATAATCCCACCGATTTTTCGTCAGCATTGACGGAGCTTGAAAAAGGAGCCGAAATGATAAAATCGGCAAATTCGGGCAGTGCGCACATAGTGGCTTCGTCACAGGCGCTTCCGTCTAATAAGCCGGCTTTCGCTCCTCCTTCAAATTCCGAAAACGTTATTTCAGTGCGCATTTTCTTTCAAGAAGGATGCAAAATGGAACATTTACGGTCTTTTTTGCTTCTAAATAAAATTCGAGAAGAGGCTCAAGTTATCGATTTTATCCCTCACGACTTAGAGGAGGATCCTGATGCGGCTTCAAAAATTATTGACAACGGTTTTGTCTTGACGTTTAAAGCGGAAGACAACCAGGCGGTTATGAAGATAATTGAGAACGCGGTAAATGTTGAGTCGTATGAGGTGTTTGAGAATAGCGATGACCTGTCTCCGGAATTTCAGGAAATAGCGGCGGCATCCGAGGGCGCGGCGGGAGAAGTTCTTGAAGAAACCGTCTCATATGTTCCGGAACCGATTGCCGTGCCCATTAAGACCCAGGAGGCTTCAAGCGGGTTCACTCCTCAAGCTGAAGCCGCACAGCAAATGCAAGGTCAACAGCTTAACTCTTCGGGCAAGCAAAGCATAATAAGCGTAAATCTTTCAAAGCTTGATCAGCTTCATGATATAGTCGGCGAAATCATTACTACTGAAACTATGGTTATTGCTAATCCTGAGCTTGAGGGTTTAAAGCTCGAAAGTTTTCTTAAATCGGCGCGTGAGCTTAAAAAGCTGACCGACGAGCTGCAAGATACGGTCATGTCGATAAGGATGGTTCCGCTTGCCGGTCCGTTTCAAAAAATGAACCGTATTGTCAGGGATATGAAAGTTAAATTGGGCAAGGACGTTGAACTTAAAATCGAGGGAGAAACCACCGAAGTTGACAAATCTATCGTGGATAATTTGAATGACCCCCTTATGCACTTGGTTCGCAATTGCATGGATCACGGCATTGAAAATAACGTTCAGGACAGGATTGAGGCGGGTAAAAATGCAAGGGGAGTGATTACCCTTAATGCTTCCAGTTCATCGGGCGAGGTAATTATAACCGTAAGCGATGACGGCGGCGGCATTGACACCGAAAAGGTGCTTAGAAAATGTGAGGAAAACGGCTTGCTTTATAAGCCGGCAAATGAATATACCGAGCGCGAAATACAAAATATGATTTTACTTCCCGGTTTTTCTACCAACGAGGTGGTTACCGAATACAGCGGTCGCGGTGTTGGGATGGATGTTGTTCGTCAAAACATTGAAAAATGCGGCGGCTCGCTTACGGTTGAAAGCAGGCAGGGCGAGGGCACCATGTTTGTTATCAAAATTCCGCTGACTTTAGCTATTATCGAGGGGATGGAGGTCGAGGTAGACGACACAATATTCACTATCCCGATATCCGCAATAAAAGAATCTTTCAAGGTTAAAAGCAGTGATATTATCCATGACACACAGCATGGAGAGATGATAATGATACGCGGGGTATGCTATCCTATTCTTCGTCTTCACGAAAAATTTTCTATTGCGACGGAAATAACAGACTTTGAGGATGGAATACTTATACTTGTTGAAACTGACAAAAAAAATGTGTGTATTTTCGCTGACAGGCTAATTGGAGAGCAGCAGGTGGTGGTCAAACCTTTCCCGGCTTATCTTAATAGATATAATATAAAAGGTGCGGGACTTTCCGGCTGTACTATAATGGGCGACGGAAGTATAGCGTTGATAATTGATGTCGCTAACTTGATAGAAGGAGGATTTTAAAAATGTCAGCAGTAAATCAAGCGTATGCGAACGGCAATAACGATAAATTAGCGCTAAAGACCACGTCGGGAGGACATGAGAAAGATGCTGAGATAACCAAGGTGCTGACCTTTCAATTGGAAGATCAGGTTTTTGGAATTGAAATACCTTATATCATTGAGATAATCAGCGTGCCGCAAATAACCAGGGTTCCCTGCAACGAAGTTCCATATTTCATCAAGGGCATTATTAACGTGCGTAGCAAGGTGGTGCCGGTTGTCAATATGCGTTCCTGCTTCGGAAAGGAAGAAATACCTTATAACGAAAAAACATCTATAATTATTGTTTCGATGGATGATATTTCAGTGGGTCTTATCGTGGACGAGGTATTGGCCGTTCTGTCTGTTCAGCAGAAGTATATCGCGAAAACCCCGGAGCTTAACAATGTCAACAATAACAAATTTATTGATTATATACTTGAAATGAACGATGGGATTAAACTGATACTTGATATTAAGAAAATTATATTCGACCATGATTTAATGTTAAGAGGGGATTGATTTGATACTTAAAATAGACGACGGTGATTTTAAAAAGCTGACTGAGTATATTCAAAAGAGATATGGTATAAATCTAACCCAAAAACGCACTTTGATCGAGGGAAGGCTTGGTACCACTATAATTCAGCGGGGCTTTCCGGACTTTAAATCATTTATTAAAATGGTTTTTGAAGATAGAACCGGCACAGAAATGGTTAATCTTTTAAATAAGCTCACTACAAATCATACTTATTTTTATCGTGAGCCTGAGCATTATGAATATATGGCAAAAACACTTTTACCCTACATCGAAAAAGCCAAAACAGATCATAAATTCCATATTTGGAGCGCCGGTTGTTCAAGCGGCGAGGAACCTTATACTAATGTCATGCAAACGCTTGATTATTTTGGAATGAAGAAATCTTCGTGGAAAATAGATCTTTTGGCAACCGATATTTCCATGCGTGTCATGAATATCGCCAAAGAAGCTATTTATACAGCTGAATCTATGAAGCATATGCCGGAGTCGTGGAAAAAGAAATATTTTTTGGCCCAACCGAACAACTGCTTTAAAGTTTCTCCGGAAGTGACTAAATATGTTGAATTTAAAACTTTTAACCTCATGGATATGATACCGTTTAAAACATATAAATTTGATTTGATTTTTTGTCGAAATGTCATGATTTATTTTGACAATAAAACAAAGGTTGAATTGGTTAAAAGATTTTATGATGTTTTGCCGCCGGGCGGCTATCTGTTTATAGGTCATGCGGAAAGCATTGCCAGAAATGAAACAGACTATCAATATATTCAACCCGCGATTTATCGCAAGCCGTTATAACCGCGTTCATATAACCAGCCTCTTAGGCGGCGGATGATTTTCAATCCCCCGCTGACGCTTGTTAAAACACCGGAAGCGGCTTTGCCGCAGATGTTTGAATTAGAGAGGTGTTTTTTTGGAAATCAAAAACAAAGTAAAGGTATTAATTATTGACGACTCGATAATATTCAGAACCATGTTGTCGAAGGCGCTTATGGAAAAGGGAGATATTGAAGTTGTTGGAAGCGCCGCCGACCCTTTTGAAGCGAAGGACATGATACTCAGATTAAAACCTGAAGTCATTACGCTCGATGTTGAAATGCCTAAAATGAACGGAATTGAGTTTTTGAAAAAACTGCTCCCTCAATATCCCGTACCTGTTATTGTTGTTACGTCTACGGCGGTTAATGCTTTTGAAGCGATATCCGCCGGCGCAGTTGATTATATAAAAAAGCCGGCAAGCAATGACTTGAACGCTTTTTCTCATGAGCTTAGGCAGATGGTGAGAACGGCTAAGATAGCAAAAGTAATGAAGCCGCGAGCCGCTGTTGCGCCAGGTCCGGCGGTTTCATCGTTAAAGACAAGCGGACCTCTTGATTTTAGCTCCGTGAGCAAAAAAATTATCGCGCTTGGGGCCAGCACGGGCGGCACGGAAGCGCTACAGAGGGTGCTTGAAAACCTGCCTCCAAATATGCCGGGTATAGTTATTGTTCAGCATATGCCTGCAGGATTCACAAAAATGTATGCCGACCGTTTAAATCGTGTCTGTAAAATGGAAGTTCGCGAGGCTGTTGATGGGGATCGTGTTAAGCAGGGGCTTGTCTTAATCGCGGCTGGAGGAGAATGCCATATGCGTCTGAAAAAGGATACACAGGGGTATTTCGTTTCTTGTCAAAAGGGCGAAAAAGTTTCAGGGCACTGTCCTTCGGTCGATGTGTTGTTTGACAGCGTTGCCGACACCGCTAAGGCTGATGCTATTGGGGTCATTCTTACCGGAATGGGCAGCGACGGAGTAAAAGGGCTTTTAAAAATGAAACAGACGGGGGCATATACCATAGGTCAGGATAAGGACACATGTGTTGTATACGGAATGCCTATGGTTGCTTTTAATGTGGGCGCGGTGGTACGTCAGGCACCACTTGATGCGATATCTGGTATATTGATTGATAGACTGAGAAGAAATTGAACAGCACAAATAAATTATTCAACAAAAGCCACTGAGCTATCAGTGGCTTTTGTTGATTGCAAGCAAACTGATAAAATTTTGCAAGCGAAATGAGAAAAATCGCGCTCTTAAAAAAGCGCGGTCTTCCTGTCATAAACCTTGATCAAATCCTC
>JAISVH010000079.1 GCA_031271685.1 Eubacterium sp.
AAACTACTTAACGGGCAGGCTGCATTTGCGCTTATGTTTAAAAACAAAGTCATAAAGGTCGCCGCTATAGTACAGACCAGTATTTTCTTAAAAATTTTCATAATTAATATATCTCCTATCTAGTGGCGGTCGCCGCACTTATTCTTGCTCCCTGAACACAAAGGCCCGTAGCGCAACCGTCAGTGCCGCAATCTGCGCTGTAGCCGGCGCAATCATTACAGCAGTTGCAAGCACAAGTATTACAATTAATTATGTAACATTTATACGTGTTACAATTTACGGAATAACAGCTGTTTCTGAAAAACTTTTCGTTGCCCATAAGAGTCGCGGAGGGACAGGCAGCGCCCACCGAAATGCTAAGGCTAAAAGCCATAGCCATAAAAATTATGCCGCAAATTATTGTATTCCTAACCTGTTTTTTCATATATACCTCCTTGTATAGCAATATTATTTCCAGGTTTTTATGCCATACTTCGGTTGTTATAAATATAATAACAAAAAAGTAATTTATTGTCAATACTATTTAATTAGTAATTATTAGTAATAAATACAATATTTCACATAAATGAAAAGTCTTGACAAAGCCGTTTAAAAGTAATACAATAAAATCATTAAGTAAAAAAATGAGGGGAAAACAGAAATGAAAATATTTATTGATACTGCAAATGTTGACGAAATAAAGAGAGCAAACGACATGGGAATAATCTGCGGAGTCACCACCAATCCCTCGCTTATCGCAAAAGAGGGCAGAGATTTTAAACAGGTCGTAAAAGAAATTACCGAGATAGTCGACGGCCCTATTTCAGCTGAAGTTATTTCTTTAAATTCTGAAGAAATGATTGACGAGGCTTTGCCTTTGGCAAAAATCCATGAAAACATTACCATAAAACTTCCGTTTTGTGAAGAAGGATTAAAAGCCTGTAAAATACTAACTGAAAAGGGGATAAAAACCAATGTGACACTTATTTTTTCCGCCGCTCAGGCTCTTCTTGCCGCTAAATCCGGCGCGACCTTCGTCAGTCCATTTTTAGGGCGGCTAGACGACGTAGGTACTGACGGAATGGCTCTTATAAAAGAAATTGTGGAAATCTTCATGATACAGGGCATCGAAACAGAAATAATCGCGGCGTCAATAAGAAATCCCGTCCATGCCGTTAAGGCAGCGCAGCTAGGATGCGACATCGCGACTATACCTATGAATGTGCTGTTGCAAATGCTTAAGCATCCGCTCACCGACATCGGGATCGAGCGTTTTCTAAAAGACTGGGAAGGATTTTCGGCAAAGTAATTATATTTTAACTAACAAGTCTCTCACCGCCAATATAAAAGTATTATATTTTGAACTTCAACATACTTATATATATATAGAGCATGTTGAAACAAGCAGGAATGTTCGGATTTTTAAGTGTTTTTTTTGCCGGACAAGGCGATTTTGACTCGAATAACCGACTGTTATTTAAGGCAAAATTAACGAAGTTTGGCAATAAATGCGCAAGTGATTTGTGCGCCGGAACCGTTAAGCGTGAGTTGTGCGGTGTTGCCTTAACAAAGTATGACGGTAAACCACCGAAATACGGAAGTTTTGTTGTTTGTGTCGGCACGCTCTAAGCATAATAAACATTGGGGGTGTGACGTATGGTCTGTCGATTTGAAGATTTAAGATGTAAAGAAGTAATATGTATAAAGACCGGCACGAAACTGGGTTATCCCGATGATATTGAAATTGAAATAAAGACCGCTAAAATAATAAAAATTATAGTTTTCGGGCGAAGCAAATGCTTTGGACTTCTCGGCAGAGAAGAAGATTTCATTATCCCATGGTACGATGTGGAGGTCATTGGTGAAGACACAATTTTAATTTCTACCGATGGAATTAAATCTCCACCTCGTCACAAAGGTTTTTTTGCCGAGTTATTCAAATAGCCGTAGCAAGTCTTATAGTCGGTCAGTTTAAAAACCCTTAAGTGTATTTAAATTGACTGGCTATATTGGCATTTTTAAAATTTTAACGTCTATGCTTAGGCTGATCAACGCCTTATAGTTAATTAACTTTGAAAATATCCGGAATAATAACGCGCAAAGTGCGATTTGTCCAGTTCCTAAATTAGGTGCCGGACGAATAATATTTTTGTGGTATTAATTTTCATAAAAACGCAATTTGCTAAAATCGCATTCATATCCCTCCACCTATTAGGCGGCGAGTGATTTTCAATCCCCCGATGATGACGGAACGATGAATAACGCGGTCAAAAAATTTAAGCAAGCCATCCCGCTTCTAAAAAAGCGTAAACTTAAGGCTTGCTGCAGGATGTAATTTGAAAGATAAAAGATTTATACGAACCTCCGCCCTGATAGGCGAAAGTGCTTTAGAAAAACTAAACAATTCATCCGTGATCGTCTTTGGAGTCGGCGGGGTGGGTAGCTATGTAATAGAAGCGCTGGCACGGGCCGGAATAGGAAAAATAACAATAGTTGATTTTGACAGAATCGATATCTCAAATATAAACCGTCAAATAATTGCCTTAAGCTCCACTGTTGGCGAGCTTAAGGCCGAAGTCGCTAAGCGTCGGGTTCATGACATAAATCCTAATTGTAGTGTCACCGCTATTTGCAAATTTGTTACATCAGAAAACATTGTCGAATTTGATTTGCAGAATTATGACGCGGCGGCAGACGCCGTTGATAACGTTACTGCAAAACTGTCCATTGCAAAAAAATGTTACTCGACTGGAACAAAGCTTATTTCATCTATGGGGACAGGAAATAAAACCGATCCAACGAAATTCAAAATTTGTGATATTTTTGAAACCAATGTTTGCCCCTTGGCAAAGATAATTCGGCACGAAATTAAAAAAAATGGCATCCCATCGCTTAAAGTGGTGTTCTCAGAGGAACAGCCGACAATAAGGTCTCGGCCTCCTGCAAGCATCTCGTTTGTTCCTGCAGCAGCAGGGCTTCTTATGGCATCCGAAATAATAAATAATATGATTCTTGGAAAATAAAAACCTGCGCTATAGTGTTACTCCTGAACCAAACCGTAGACAAAATATCGCGTAAAATTTTTGCATACTGATGGGAGCAGGAGTAATAATTAACCTTGCACAATAAGCCCACCTTTAGAAAATGTTCCAAAATAGCGCTAAAGAGCAATTTAAACGTCTGTGACGGAGCCGCCTTCCGGTGTTTTAACAAGCATCAAAATTTTGCAAGTCTCTTGGCTTGCTTTCAAGTCGATTTGCTGTAGTTTTCAACTATCTCGCCGCAAGCCAATATATCTCCCGAATTACCCGACGGTTGAGTTGTAAAGTCATCCGGGTTAGCGTGTATTATAACCGTGTGTCCTATAATGTCGCGCGGATGGAACCGTTCGGTAAAAAACGCACTTAGCGCATATCCTCTGTTCCCAAACAACGGCGGCATATCTCCGGCATGATGCGGATGCTCACATTCAAGCGGGTTATAGTGCAGCCCCGCGTTGGCGAACGGATTTTGGCCCGTGCCTGTACAACTGCTCCCCGAATGAACTTGAAAGCCAAATACAGGATTTAAAAAACAGGGGTTCAACTCATCTTTTATAACTGTGTCGCGAGTGTTGATATCAGGCAATCCATCCACCTGTGCGAATACAAAAGTCCCGTTTTCCATTTTAAAAAAACTGACCTTTCCCATTATATCGGGAAACCAGTTTGATCCTTTTATCTTAGCTATTGCAACAGGAAAACGCCCAATAGTCGGCAAAAATGATATATTTCTTTCTCTCTTCATTATGTATACCCTCCAAAACAAATATTTTTATCTTCTAATATAGCAAATATCGTTTTTCAAACATCTGCGGCGAAGCCGCTTCCTGTGTTTTAACTAGCGTTAGCGGGGGATTTTCAATCACCCGCCGTCGGCGTATGGTTCTTTAACTTTAAATTTATTAAATTAAAAGTCAAACTTCTATAACATACTATGCGGCATATGCATTTTTTGCGCTTTATAGCAATATTCAAACATCTGCGTAGTTGCCGCAGTGCGCCGCTTTAAGCGGCGAGCGCAAACATGGAATTCTCTTTCATATTTACATAATTTGCTATAACTATTAATAAAGAGTCCGTTCAAAAAAATGCCCCGGTTTGTTAATAAACCAGGGCATTATTTTATTTATAAAGCAAATCCTTAAACCATAAACAATTTATCAAAACACTTACAGTATAGTTAATTATAGCAAATTGCGTTTTTATGGAAATTAATATCCCACAAAAACGCTCGCCGCCGATGGCGGTGCACCGCGCTTTGCGCAGTGTTATATCAGTTTGACTTATAGTCAATAAAAAGTCAAACTGCTATAATTTAGAAAACATTTAAAATAATGAGACAAAAGCTTAAATATAAACGGTTTTGCAGAAATTATTTTTGTTTGTTTTCAAGTTAATTTACTACAAATCTTCTTGATTTTTAACGCTGTATAAAAATTATTAAGTCAATACCGCACAGCTCTAGTGTGCGGTATTGACTTAATTTTTTCCTTAAATAACAACGGTTACTCGAGCCAAAATCGCCTTGTCCGATAAAAAACACTTTAAAAACCAAACATTACTGCTTGTATCCGCACGCTCTAGCCATATTACGCCAATAAGTCAAAATGCGATATGGTTCCCCCTCCTCCGCTGTCTTTAAGAAAAAAGCTAGTGGAGCGCATATTGCCCTGAGCATTTCCCCGTTCGTCATACATTTCGAATTCAGTTTTGCTTTCGTCTAAATAAATCGCACCAACGTCAAGTTCCTTTAGTGAAAACAAAATTTCGTTTCCGTCTTTATCCCTGCTCCAAATCTTGAGCTTTGAATATACATCGTCAGCCTCGTCAATCCATCCGTTACTATCAGAATCATACTTGCGGAGTTCGGCAAAACCATCTCCGTTTTGCGGTCCAAATAACTCATTCCCATCATTGACTTTGCCATCGTTGTTTTTGTCAAGCGCCAAAAAACCGCTCCCCATGCCCGCAAAACTTATGTTGTCAAGCTTTCCGTCAACATCAAGATCAAACTCAAATTTTTCATCGGTTAGCGACGCCGCGTTTCCCCCATAGTTAATAACCAGAGGGTCTACTTTCTTTCCCGTCTGAACTTGTGGCATGAATCCTACCGTTTGCCGCAGAAAAGTCTCGGTACTTCTGCTCATATTCATGTTTACGCTGAAATCGATTGTTTTTCCGTCTGCGGTGTTTACCCTGCCGTTCGCCGAATATGAAACATTTTCGCTTTCATACATAGCTTCTTCCCTGACAATGCTTAGCCCCCCAGAACCGCTTCCCCCACTTCTGATTGAAGAGAATCTTCCCGCTGCGTTTTGCAGGCTAAAATCTGAGTCTGATCCTCTCAAATTTGCACTAAGCGCTAAGATAATTGAGCTCGCACGGAAACGACCGCCAGTCAGCGCGGAGAGCATTTGCATGATAAGTTCTCCTTTCAACTCAATAGGGGTGGCAATTTTCAGCGTTTCATTATTCCCTGACGGGTTAAGCTTTTCATTCTTTTGAGCCGAAACGGAATCGTCCTTCCTTCCTTTTTCATAAGCGCTGCCACTGTTTGCACCGTTTTTTGCATTGTCTTCGCTAACTTCGAGATAATCGCGTTTTGTGTTACTAGCAAAGCTTATCCCTAAAGTTCCAACACTGTTTCCATTCAAATCCACAAGCTTGGTGCTGTGCGACACGTTTTTTTCATAACTTCCGGCGGAAGCTGCCCTTACGTTTGCGTTTGTTATAATCACAATCTTTACCTCCTTGCAAATGATTATTACGAAAGCTATAGCTACATCCATGTAAATATCGAAAAACTATCCGATATTATAACCTACTAATGTAATATCGTCTGAAAATCCATAAAATTAAATATATCTGCAACTTTTATGTTATTTTTGAAATTATTCTAAAATAAAAAAATAGTCTCAAAATTTTGAGACTCAAACTATAGACAAGACAAAAAATTTGTTTTCCTAAAATTCAATTATCAAATTTTTTAAAACTATACGCTTATTCAAAAAAATATTGAGCGGCTTTGTCGTCCAGCAGATGGGCTTGAATTTACGCCCGGTCGCCGGACTGGCCTGCCTGACTGGACTCGAACCAGCAATCTTCAGAGTCGGAGTCTGACGCATTATCCATTGTGCTACAGGCAGATAATATAATAAGTATAATATCATTTTCAGACAGTTTTGTCAAGCTGTTTATTCCTGTACTCCTACACAAAACGACAGGCAAAATATCAACGGATATTCGCGTCAAAAATTCATTGTTTGAAAACAAAAATCCTAAATAATATTTTGTCTGCTATTTGATGCAGGGATAATAATTTAATATAACATTATATGCTTTAATTTAAAATCATCACTAAACTGTAATTAAATACTTAATATCGCTAAAAAGTTTTTCGCCAATACCTTTTATTTCCATAAGATCTTCCGTTTCAGAAAAGCCCCCTGACTGTTTCCTATAATCTATTATGCGCGCAGCAATAGTTTCACCTATACCGGGTAATGACACTAAATCTTCGATGCCGGCAGTATTTATGTTTATTTTTTGCAATTCCAAACCTGTCGAATAGGTTGACGAAAACATCGGTTCTTTTTTTACATAAGTATTTTCAGAACTCCTTCCCGGCAAAAATAAGATTAATAGACAACCGGCAATAAAGCATACGCTGAGAAGAGTGAAAATTAAATTTGTTTTTCCCATTGGCCTACCCGTCATTTTAACAGATTTCGCTATTATTCACGAATTTTATACATTTCACATATTCTGTAATATCATCTTTTTAATAAAGGTGAAAATTATTAAAATCAAGGAGTGTGTACTATGTGTAATGAAAAAAACTGTTGCATAAGCATTTGCGGTGATAACAGTGATAGTGGTAATACATGCGGGAACAGCTGCGGAAAAAATAATTGCCGCGTTAAATTCCAGATAGAAGGCTGCTGCGTGGCAAACAACAGCAACAGCCGAAGCGATTGTTGCCGCCGCCGTCCAAAGTGCTGCTGCTGCTGCAAATGCAGCTGATGCGCATAGTAAAATTTCGAAAAGGCCCGTTTTGCCGGGTCTTTTCATTAATAAATCGTATTATTTATTTCCGCTTTCTTTTAGTATAACATCATGTGCCCCACCCTCAACGATGCTAGTGGAAGATACAAGGGTGAGTTTCGAGTTCTTTTGCAGATCGGGAATAGTAAGACAGCCACAATTACACATAGTGCTTTTCACTTTTGAAAGCGAGCTTATAACATTATCTTTAAGCGGACCGGCATAAGGCACATAACTATCCACCCCTTCCTCAAAAGAAAGGCCGATCTCTCCTCCTAAATCATAACGCTGCCAGTTTCTAGCACGGTTTGAGCCTTCACCCCAGTATTCCTTAACATAAGTGCCATTTATCATAAGTTTGTTTGTCGGCGACTCGTCAAAGCGAGAAAAATATCTCCCAAGCATTATAAAATCAGCGCCCATTGCCAGAGCGAGAGTCATATGATAATCATGCACAATTCCGCCGTCTGAGCAAATAGGAATATAAATCCCCGTTTCCTCAAAATATTTATTACGCTCAGCGGCGACTTCAATAAGTGAGGTCGCTTGTCCTCGCCCGATCCCTTTTTGTTCTCTCGTAATGCAAATAGAGCCTCCTCCTATGCCGACCTTAACAAAATCCGCTCCCGCATCGGCCAAAAAACGGAATCCGTCTTTATCAACCACATTTCCGGCTCCTATCTTAACGCTATTGCCATATTTTTCACGCGCCCACTTTATTGTTATTTCCTGCCATTGCGAAAAACCTTCGGAACTATCTATGCAAAGCACGTCTGCTCCTGCGTTTATAAGCGCCGGAATACGCTCTTTAAAATCTCTTGTATTTATGCCTGCCCCCACAATATAACGTTTGTCGGCATCAAGCATCTCACCCTGATTTTCTTTATGCTGCTCATAATCTTTCCTGAAAACGAAATATTTTAAAGTCCCGTTTTCATCTATTATAGGAAGCGAGTTAAGCTTATGCTCCCAAATAATATCGTTTGCCTCGCTTAAGGATATGCCGGCAGGAGCCGTTATAAGTTTTTCAAACGGCGTCATAAAAGTTTTAACTTTTGTATCCAGGGACATGCGTGAAATACGGTAGTCCCGGCCGGTAACAATGCCTACTAGTTTTGATGACGGTGTGCTGTCCTCGGTCACCGCCATAGTTGAATGCCCGGTTTTCTCTTTTAAATCAATAACATCCTGCAAAGTCATATCCGGGCTTAAATTTGAGTCGCTTGCAACATAGCCCGCTTTATAACTTTTGACTCGAGTTATCATCTCAGCTTCTTTTTCAACGCTCTGCGAAGCGTAAATAAAAGAAATACCTCCTTCGCGCGCAAGCGCGACCGCCATCTTGTCGTCGGATACCGACTGCATAATAGCTGATACTAGCGGAATTGAAAGACTGACAGGCGGCTCTTCACCGCTTTTATACTTTACCAACGGAGTTTTAAGTGAAACATTCGACGGAACGCATTCGCATGAAGAATACCCCGGAATGATCAGATATTCACCAAAAGTGTGCGAAGTAGAATTTAACACAATAGCCATAACCAAACCCTTCCGATATTAATCCGCACAAAAGCCTTGACTTTTGTGAGTATTAATATCGTGCATCTGTTTCGATTGTCTGCAGCAGGCAGACGAGA
The DNA here is from genome assembly GCA_031271685.1 of Eubacterium sp. Lineage (GTDB taxonomy): Bacteria > Bacillota > Clostridia > Oscillospirales > Ruminococcaceae > Ruminiclostridium_E. The sequence goes on from JAISVH010000079.1 coordinate 8,702, forward strand.
GACAGGCACATTTTGAGCAATGAAAGTCCCGGGCGGCTTTGCCGTGAGAACAAAGCTTTCATTGCGGAGTAATAAGAACCTTACTTATTAGATTATACACCATTTTGTCGCTTTATGTCAAGATTTAAAGCAATTAATATTTATAAAACTTGCAAAAATTGTAAAAGTGTGGTAATATTATTTTATGATATTTTTAAAAATTGATATTTTTACACGATCAGAAGGAATATACCCTATTTGCGCCATGCTGCAAGACATAGGAATAGAAGGCTTTGATATTCACGATAGCTCCGACTTTGAAGATTTTGTTCAAAATTACAAAGGATATTTTGATTATATCGATGAAAGCCTTGAGGTGCTTAGATCTTCTCCAACATATTTGACCGTTTACCTTGCCGATGACGAACAAGGTCATGCAAAGTTGCTTGAAATATGCAAATTATTGAAACGTCTGTCCATAAACAAGGAAACTTTTGGCGAACTAAGACTTGAAAAATCGACAGTTAAAGAGGAAGACTGGGAAAATAACTGGAAGGAATATTATAAGCCATTTAACATTGGTGAAAAGCTGATAATTAAGCCCAGTTGGGAGGAAATTAACGATCCCAACGGGAGGTTAGCTCTTGAAATAGACCCGGCCGGCGCTTTTGGAACCGGCCAGCACGCCAGCACAAAACTGTGCCTTGAAGCGCTTGAAAAAACTATAAAAACAGATTTCCGGATGCTTGATATCGGCACTGGCAGCGGAATATTGGCGATAGCCGGTCTTCTTTTTGGGGCAAAAAATGTGTCTATAGTGGACATATCCGAAAATTCGGTGAGGACAGCCCTCGAGAATATAACACGGAATAATTTTGACAAAAGCCGTTACTCATCGTTTTGCGGGGATATATGCACAGATAAAAAACTCGTGTCACAAATAGGCAAAAATTATGACGTAGTAGTCGCCAATATAGTCGCCAACGTTATAATCGCCATGTCCGACATATTCGGTGGTTTTTTGGCGCCCGGCGGAACTCTTATTGTATCCGGGATTATAGACGAAAGAGCAGACGAAGTGTTAAGTTTTCTTAACAAAGTTGGCTTTAGAATAATTACACAACTGCGCGAGGATGGTTGGAACGCAATTTGTTTAAATCGCATAAAATAAGACAAATACTATTCTTCATCTTAAAACCTTGAAAATTTTTTTAAAATCCATATAGCCGTGTTCATATTCCCCCCCCTCCTCTTAGGCGGCGGATGATTTTCAATCCCCGCTGACGCTTGTTAAAAAAACGTAAGCGGCTCCGTCTCAAATGCTTGAATTGATTTTTTAATGTTTTCATTGAAGATAGTATAAAGGCAACACCACACAACTCACGCTTAACGGCTTGACGCACAAATCACTTGCGTATTTCTCACCAAACTTCGTTAATTTTGCCTTAAATATCAACGGATATTCACGGAAAAACGCCTAGTTTGACGAAAATCCGGTTGCGTGCTTTGCACGCCAGAGCTGTGCTGTATTGCCTAAAGCTTAAAAAGGAGCGAAAATCATGTATGCTTTATGTTTGTTTTTGTCACTGTTTTGTGCGATTTTTGGAGCGGTTGCCGTTCTTTATCTGCTTTACAATGGTATAATGGATAAAATATCCTTATTTATCTTCAGAAAAGGAATAATAAATGGAAGATGGCTATTTAGTTCTAAAAGGCGTAGTTGAAAGCGTTATCTATAAAAACACGCAAACTGGATACGTCGTGTTCGATGCCGCAAGCAATGGTGAGCTAGTGCCGGTTATGGGCGTTCTGGGCGACATTGCCGTTGGAGAAAAACTATCTCTTATCGGTTCATTTATTGAAACGCCGAAATACGGCAGGCAATTCAAGGCCGAGGCATGCGAACGGATGCAGCCCGATACTCCTGACGAGATAAGACGCTATCTTGCTTCAGGGATTATCAAGGGTTTAGGTCCTGCGCTAGCAAAAAAACTTACCGAAAAATTCGGCGCTGAAACCTTAGAGATAATTGAAAATCAACCCGAGCGTCTTATTGAAATAAAAGGGGTCACCCCTGAGCGCGCGGAATACATAAGTTATGAATATAAAAGGATTTGCAGCGTAAAATCCATTATTGACTTTTTAGGGTATTACAGGATAAGTCCTCAAACGTCGCTTGCTGTTTGGCAAAGATATGAGGGCGAATGTATTAAAAAAATCAAAAAAAACCCTTATATTTTATGTGAAATTGGTATTGATGTAGATTTTAATATTGCGGATTACATCGCAAAAGACTATAATATTGAAAATTACGATCCGAATCGCGTCATAGCGGCTATCGCTTATGTGCTAAAAGAAAATGCCGATAACGGGCACACCTGCCTGCCGCTTCCTGTGTTAAAAAATCTTACCTGCGAGCAGTTTGGCATAAGCTACGACTGCTTTGAGAATGCGCTCGAATCCGGTATAACAGGAAACGTCGTCTCAGGGAGGCAAAAGCTTTTTTCTAAACTCAAATTCGGAGATAAAACAAGGATATTTCTTGCTCAATATTACATGGCGGAAAAATATATAGCTGACAAGCTTTCTATTATGGCCGGTCTCAATACCGGGGCGAATGCGGATTATTCAGACGAAATAAGCGGCATTGAGTTCGAGGAAAATATAAAATACGAATTCTTGCAAAAAGCGGCGATAAACGGCTGTCTTACAAACAGCGTGTTTATCTTGACCGGCGGACCCGGCACAGGAAAAACCACTACTATAAACGCGGTAATAAAAATATTTAAACAAAAAAAGAGAGTTCTTGCGCTTGCAGCACCCACTGGCAGAGCCGCAAAAAGAATGACCGATTTGACCGGCGAAAGCGCAAAAACTATACATAGGCTCCTTGAGGTGGATTCCGACAAGGACAATCTTTTATCCTTCAAGCGCAATGAATTTAACCCTTTGGGTTCAAATGTTATTATTGTTGACGAGATGTCAATGGTCGACGTGCTTTTGTTCGAGGCGCTTTTGCGCGCGATTAAACCAGACAGCAAGCTCATCCTGATAGGAGATTTCAATCAACTTCCCTCGGTAGGCCCGGGTAACGTGCTTAAAGACTTAATTTCCACCGGGATCATCCCGGCTATTGAGCTGAAAGAGATTTTCCGTCAGGCAGCCCAAAGCCTTATCGTAACAAACGCCCATAAAATTGTCAGCGGCGAACTGCCGGAACTTAATATCCGTGACCGTGATTTTTTCTTTATGCGCGCGGACAGTGACTTTGAGATATCTAGGTTAGTGGTGGATCTTGCTAAAACTAGACTGCCTGAAAAATATGGTTTCTCCGCGCTCGACGATATACAGATATTAAGTCCCACCAAAATGGGAGAGGCGGGAACTAAAGGCTTGAATTCCGCCCTGCAAAAGGCTCTTAACCCTCCGGCAAAAAGCAAACGTGAAATAAAGTTTTTTGATGCCGTATTCCGGCAAGGCGACAAGGTGATGCAAACCAAAAACGACTACGAAGTCAATTGGCTTAAGAAAGGAAGCAAAGGCAAAGGAGTTTTTAACGGCGACATAGGCATAATAACCGACATTGACGGCTACAGCGGGAATTTGACTATAAATTTTGACGGCAGGGCGGCTCTTTACAGTCCGGAAATGTTAAACAAAATCGAACACGCTTTCGCTATTACAGTTCATAAAAGCCAAGGCAGCGAATATGATGCCGTGATAGTCCCTATCACTGACATTTCAAGCCGCCTGCTTTACAGAAACCTTTTATACACCGCAGTGACACGCGCCAAAAAAATATTGATTCTGATTGGAAGAAAAGAGGTAGTTGCAGAAATGGTTGGAACCGTTCGTAAAACTACCCGATATTCCTGCATACAGGGCTTGATGAAAGAAAATGCGTTAAAAGCAAACGGAGAAAACAAAAATTGAGCGGATATGACTTATATCGATTTATGATAAGCATAATATACCCGAATCGGTGCGCTTCTTGTGGAAATATAATCGCTCATAACGCTTATTTCTGCCTCGACTGCAAACCCGAAACAGCGGAGTTTGAGATTGACGACGGTATAATAAACTGCTGTAAGTACGACGGCATAGCAAAAGACCTGATTTTAAACGCTAAATTCCACGGCAACGGTTATGCTGTTTCAGGGGCGGCAAAACTGCTGTATGATCGGCTGCTCGAAGCGAATTCTTTTTCAGATATTGATATGATCACTTATATCCCATCGCGAAAGACCAGTATACGAGAGCGCGGATACTGTCTTACAAAATTAATGGCGAAGGATATAGCCGCATTGTCCGGTAAGCCGGTATTGCGGCTGCTTAACGTCAGCGACTATAAAATATCGCAAAAAGAATTAAGTCGCGAAGATCGAAAGAAAAACCTTAAAGGTGTATTTTCGGCGGTCAAATATAATTTTTGTGACAAGAGGGTGTTGCTGATCGACGATATATCAACAACCGGCAGTACCCTTAACGAGGCTGAAAATGTTTTACACGAAAACGGAGCTAAAAAAGTGATAAAAGCAGTGTTTGCAAAGACTATTTTAAAGACCTAAACCCTTCATTTTTCTCAAAATTTCATTTCTTCTGTCCTCTGTCCCTTTAATATCCACTGAGTAAAACCCGTTGGTCAATACCAACAAATCTCCCTCTTTAGCTCCCAACGGTATCAAACCTCGGTCAACTTTTATAATTTCTCCGTCCTGTTCCAACAGGGCGACGTTTTTTTCAAAACGTTCGATAATTGTCATTTTTATCACCAACACACCACCTACGCCATTTTTCGCTATAGTTAATTATAGCAAATTGCATTTTTTAGAAAACGATTTTTGATTATTTTCAAGTTAATTTACTAAAACAGGTTCACGATAAATGCGGAAAAATAGATACGCTAGTCAGCCCCTCTCTCCTTCATTATTTTCAAATCTATTCCGTTACTTATAAATACAATGCTCCCATGCGCGTCTGTTCTGTATGTTTGATAATTTAAGTCACGCAGATTCGAGAGCGTTTTTTCTCCTGGGTGTCCATAACTATTGTCGCTGCCCACCCCGATCACAGCGTATTTTCCACCCACTGCGTTTAGTATTTTCTTTTGACTTGAACCGTTGCTTCCGTGGTGAGCAATTTTTATAACGTCCGCTCTTAAATCCGCAGCTGTGTCATAAATATCGTTTTCCGCGTCGTTTTCAATATCTCCGGTAAACAAAAAGCTATTATCAGCATGTGTCAGTTTAAAAACTATTGAATAATTATTAAGGTCGTCATAATCTTTAACCGGTGCCAAAAACTCTATTTCTGTTTCGCCAAGGACAATAATTTGTTCTTCTTGAGAATAACTGAACTCTATTGAATATTTTTCTATCCGGTCAAGCACACGCTCAAAGCTTGACGTGGTTGGTACAACTTCATCATTAATTCGCGGCATTATTAGATTTTCAGTCCTGAATTCATCGGCTATCTTTCCAAATCCGCCGATATGGTCAGAGTGAGGATGCGTAAGTATAACATAATCCAAAGTATCTATATCTTGTGCTTTAAGATAATTTATCACTCGCTCCGCGTATTTTTCCTCACCGGTGTCAATTAGAACAGAATATTTGCGTGTTTGTATAAGCTGACAATCTCCCTGATCCACGTCTATAAAATGCACGATAAGACCGTCATCAGTTATTATTTTTTTGTTTTCACTCAGCCATGACCGGGAAAAAATATCGCTCCAGCTAGGAATGGCGTCAATATTTAAATGTTTTTCATTTACTGTGATGATTAACGACATAAGGACCAATGCGCCGATCACAGCGGCAGCAAATCTATCTTTAATTTTTTTAAGTGCGTTTTTTCCTCTGCTTTTTCGCGCCATAAAATTTATTCTCCTTATCGGCTAACCCAACAGGGCTAACTAAACAGTTTTTTCCATTTCCTATCAAATCCCTGCGCCCGGCTTTTATCAGCGCCTTACGAACTATCTGCGCATTTTCAGGTTTGAAATATTGAAGAAGCGCACGCTGCATTTTTTTCTCTTCTTGGTCACGCGGAATATAAACCTCTTTTAAAGTATACGGATCCAAACCCGTATAAAACATTGCCGTGGAAATAGTTCCCGGTGTTGGATAAAAGTCCTGCACCTGTTCAGCTCGGATATTCTGGTCTTTTAAAAATATCGCTAACTCAACCGCATCCTTCAGTGTTGAACCCGGATGCGATGACATGAGATATGGGACCAAATACTGATCCTTTCCAAAATTTTTGCACTTTTCATAAAACAAACGTTTAAACTTTAAAAAAACATCGATGCGCGGCTTGCCCATGCAATCCAAAACCCCTGAAACCGAATGCTCCGGCGCGACTTTCAATTGACCGCTTACATGGTACTTTACTAGCTCGTTCAAAAAATCTCTGTTTTTATCCTTTAGCAAATAATCATAACGAATCCCTGAGCGGATAAAAACTTTTTTTACTTTCGGCAGATTCCTAAGCTTTCTTAATATCCCTAGGTACTCTGAATGATCGACTTCAAGATTCTCGCAAGAAAGGCACTTCTTTCCTTTACAAAGGCCTTTATTAATCTGATTTTTACAAGAGGGCGCGCGAAAATTTGCCGTAGGCCCTCCAACATCATGGATATAGCCTTTAAAGTTTAAGTTTTCAGTCAGCAGCTTGGCCTCGCTTATAATTGACTCTTCGCTCCTAGCTTGGATTCGTCGCCCTTGATGCAGGGCAATAGAACAGAAATTGCAAAATCCAAAACATCCTCGATTATGGGTCAAAGAAAATTCAACTTCTTCAATAGCAGGAACTCCGCCATCCTTATCATAAATCGGGTCGGGCCTGCGGGTAAACGGCAGCGCATAAACTTCGTCGAGTTCTTCTCTTGTTAGGGAGCGGCGCGGAGGGTTCTGCACTAATATTTTATTTGCCTGTCTCTGCACAACAGTTCGGCCGTATACCTCATCCTGCTCGTCATACTGTTTCCTACAGGCCACGGCAAAAGCTTTTTTATTGTCACGGCAAATTTCAAAGCTGTCGCACTGCACGGCTCCAGTAGGCGTGCTTATCGGGTCAGTGATATAACAGGTGCCGCGCAGATCATGAAAATCCGAAATTTTTTCACCCTGTCTTATTTTTCGGCAGATTTCCTTTAGGGTCAATTCACCCATTCCGTAAATAAGCAAATCAGCCCCCGAATCAAACAATATCGAAGGCATAACGCTGTTACTCCAATAATCATAGTGAGCAAAACGACGCAGAGAGGCTTCTAACCCGCCGATAACTATATCTACATCCGAAAAAAACTTTTTTAACAGTTTACAATAAACTATAACAGCTCTATCCGGACGTTTTCCTCCTTTTCCGCCCGGACTATAGGCATCGTCATAACGTTTTTTCCCTCCGACGGTATAATTCGCCACCATGCTGTCTATGTTGCCGCCAGTGACCATAAATCCGTATTTTGGCCTTCCAAGGAATTTAAAATCTTCATCATTTACCGGCTGTGCTATCATTCCGACCTTAAATCCTTCCGCCTCTAGCATCCTTTTTATTATGGCAATGCCAAACGACGGATGGTCAACATATGCATCTCCCGTTACGCAGATAAAGTCATAATCAATCATACTTCACCCTGAAAATTAACTGACTGTTAATTGCCGTTGAATTTCCTCTCATACCATTCCTGCTTGCCCATAAGCACCTGTCGCGGCTTGCTTCCCTCATACGGGCCGACAACTCCTATCTCCTCCATAATGTCAATCAAGCGTGCCGCGCGTCCGTATCCTAGCTTCAACCTTCTCTGCAATAAAGAGGTGCTAGCCTGTCCCGTTTCTATTATCAATTCAATTGCCTCATCCAACTTGTCGTCGGATGAGTCGATATCTCCGCTTAGCTGTCCTTTTCCTTTATCATTTGCCGACGCAAGTTCCGCCTGACGCTCGATTTCTATAATAACGCTCTCGTCATAATCCAATACAAAGCTATTTTTTATAAAGTTGACCACCCTATCGACCTCTTTGTCCGACACCCAACAGCCCTGAACGCGCAAAGGTTTTGGAGCTCCAACCGGGAAAAAAAGCATATCTCCTTTTCCTAAAAGTTTTTCAGCTCCCGCTGAATCTATTATAGTGCGGCTGTCCACTTGAGAAGCGACTTTCAGTGCTATACGGCTAGGTATGTTCGCCTTGATGACACCGGTAACAACATTTACGGACGGACGCTGAGTTGCGATAACAAGATGCATACCAGCCGCGCGCGCCATTTGTGCCAAACGGCAGATGCTGTCCTCCACTTCTCCAGGCGAAGCCATCATAAGATCGGCGAGCTCATCAATAAAGATAACTATTTGTGGCAAAGGCTTTACATCGGGATTGCCTTTCGCAAGAGAATTATATCCGCCCAAATCACGGACATTATTATCAGAAAACAGCTTATAGCGATTAAGCATTTCGCTCACCGCCCAACCTAGGGCCCCGGCCGCTTTTTTAGGATCGGTGACCACCGGGATAAGGAGATGAGGAATACCGTTATAAATCATGAATTCGACTGCTTTTGGGTCAAT
>JAISVH010000053.1 GCA_031271685.1 Eubacterium sp.
AAAATATTACTCCAGATTGTCTTGGAGTAAAAACTATAAAACGCACGGTTGCAACCGCCCATTTTTCATCTATGCCGGATTTTAAAGAGCTTTCAATGAGGGAAGTATATGTTTTAGAAACTGGAGTTTTGGCGCAAACGGGAGTTGAAAGCGCGCTGCAGCTAAAGTATCTTTGCGATGGAATAAAGCCCGGCGCAGTTATAGCTGTGGACAGTCTCGCCTGCATGGAAACGGAAAAGCTTGGAAAAACTGTGCAGGTTACCGATTCCGGAATTTCTCCGGGAAGCGGGGTAAAAAATATGAGAAACGAAATTTCGCGGAAAACATTAGGAGTTCCCGTTATTGCGGTCGGCGTTCCGACCGTAGCCGATACGGTAAGCGTTTTAGATGGAAGACTTAAAGATTTCGGAGAATTCTATGACACGGTCATAGTGCCTCGAGACATAGACATTTTAATAAATCGCTTTGCGGAAATTATCGCCGACGCGTTAAACAGAGTTTTAAACCCCTCATTATCTAAAGAAGAATTAGAAAGGCTTACACTTTTCTAAAAGTCAAGCTGCTATATGCTTAGTTGAATGTTTTAAAAACTTAAAAAATTTATGCTGTAGTTTGTGACAATACGCCATTTGCCGTTACCGCACTTGACATATCAGTTAAACCCTTATATAATAAAAGAGGGTAGTTTATGTGACATGTGTTAACAAAAATCGAGGGAGGTGCGTTCGGTTATGTTTTCCGGTAATGACGGGGATAATATTAAGGAGCACGGGCAGTGGGACGCTATGTTCAAGGCGTTGCACAAAGCGCTTGAGATATTTACTTCTTATGATGGGTTGGATAAAAATACGTTTAACGATATAATATCAGACGGAATATGGCCGATAGCCGATGCTGTCCGGATAGATCGCGTCGGTATTTTCCGAGCTTACGGCGAAGGGATTAACACATATCTTAGCCAGACGTATCGTTGGGAAAGAGCCATGGGCGGCACGGTTCACACAGATGAACGGGCAGCAACGAACAATTTGACGACAGAGCATTGGATTTCGGTTTTATTGACTGATAACTGCATTACCGCGTCTATCAGTGAGATAAGCGAAGAAGATGCAAAGTCGCCGCTTTTATTTGGGATGAAATCAATTGTGTTAGCGCCGGTTTTTATCCATGAAAAGCTTTGGGGAGCGGTTATTTTTGAAGATCTTGCTGATGAGCGGCATTTCGGCGAAAATTTTTTTTATTTTTTTCATTCGGCCGCGCGCCTTTGCGTGAGCCATATAATAAGAACAGAAAAAACATTTGAAGCTTTCAATGCATTTGAATCGTATAAGGGGGAGACCGAAAGAACGCTTAGCATTTTAAAAAATATACTTAATGGGTTGGATAATTTTATTGCCGTTACCGTTCCTGAAACGGGTGAGATTCTTTTTTTAAACGACAAAATAAGGGAAACTTTTGGAGTAGAAGGCAGTGGTGTGGGTCAGTTTTGCTATAAACTAATCAAAGGCATGGATAAAAGGTGTGATTTTTGCCCTTATTTTCAGCTTGAAAAAGAACCGGAAAAGGTTATTGTTTGGGAGCAGCGGGAGCTTGAAAATAGAATCCACCGCAAAACAGCTTTACTTATCGATTGGCCGGGCAGAAAAAAAGCGCATCTCGAATATGGCGTGGATATAACCGAAAGCGTACAGCAGCAGGAAATGCTAGGGAAAATATTCGACGCTATGGACAACTATATATACGTTAGCGACATGGAAAGTGATGAAATTTTGTTTATAAATCAAAAAATGAAGTCGGATTTTGGTTTTGATGAAAGCTGTGAAGGAGATAAGTGTTGGAGACGTATCCAGCTTGGCAAAAAAAAGAGATGCAGTTGGTGCAAAAAACCAGAGCTTTTGAAAAACCCCGGAAAACCGGTAATCTGGGAATATGACAACCCTGTTTCAGGCAAGAGTTTATATGTTATAGACCGAGTGATCGGTTGGCCCGGAGGTCGAAAGGTGCACATGCAGCAAAGCATGGATGTAACCGAAACAAAACGAGCTCAAAAAAACCTTTTGCATCGTGAAAAAATACTTAACACCCTTAATAAGGCCGCGGTCGTTTTACTGTCGCGGAGTGAAGAGGAGTTTGATGGCGCGATGACTGACGGAATAGGGCTTATTGCCGGAATGATAAGATTTGACAGAATGTCTATATTTCACAATTTTGAAAAATCTGACGGTTTGCACGCTTCTCAGGTTTATCGTTGGGAGAGAAAATCAGGGGTAGTCACTGGCGCTTTAGAAGCTTTTGCAGACATTTCGTATGCTGAGCTATTTCCTCGTTGGGAAAAGATTTTAGCATTAGGAGAATGCATACATGGTCCTGTGCGTTTGATGCCAGAAGCCGATACGCTTAAAAAATTTGGCTGTATGACAGTATATGTTATTCCCATCTTTACAGATAATAGATTTTGGGGATTTATACTTTTTGAAAATCTTAAAAATGATAAACTTTTTACCGAGCAGGAGACTGACATGCTGCGTTCCGCAAGCTTTATGGCGGCTAACGTGGTGATCCGAAATGAAGAATCCGCAAAAATACGTGAAGCTGTCGAACGCACAAAGCTTATGTTAGACGCAACTCCAATGAGCTGCGTTTTGTGGGATAGAAATCACAAAGTAATAGACTGTAATGAGGCAGCGGTAAAACTTTTTGGATTTAAAACAAAAAAAGACCGAATTGAAGGGTTTATAAAATGTTATCCAAAATATTTGCCCGATGGTCGTCGTTCGGACGAGGTGGCAAGGAAATGGAGGGATAAGGCGTTTGAAGAAGGATATTGCGTGTTCGAGTGGATGCACCAGAAACTGGACAGAACCCCTCTTCCGGCAGAGGTAACGCTTGTGCGCGTAAAATATGGAGATGATTTTGTCTTAGCTGGATATACCCGTGATTTGCGTGAGCAAAAGCTGATGATGCAAGAGATTGAAAAGCAGAATAATCTTTTATACGCAGTAAACCGTATGTCTGCTATTCTGCTTCACTCTGATTCGGATTCTTTTAAGAGTGATTTGCTCAGCTCAATGGGTATTATGGCTGAGGCGGCTGACGCTGATCGAATGTATATTTGGAAAAATAGTTGGTGTGACGGAAAATTATGCTGCTCACAGGTTTATGAGTGGTCGGGTAGGGCGGAACCGCAACATGACAAAGGTTTTTCTGAAGAAATTCCTTATGATGATATCGCGCCTGGATGGGAAGAACAACTCGCAATAGGCCAGTGCATCAACGGCATTGTGCGTCAAATGGAAGGAAAGCAAAAGGCTGTGTTGGAGTCGCAGGATATACTGTCTATATTACTGGTTCCAATATTTTTTAAGGATGAGTTCTGGGGATTTGTTGGTATTGACGACTGTCACAGCGAGCGGGTATTTTTGAGGAGCGAGGAAAACATACTGCGCTCGGCAAGCAAGTTGATTTCTGAAGCTTTGATTCGAAACAGCATGGAAGATGATTTGCGTGCGGTTGCCGTTCAGCTTAAGGAGGCACTGACCCAAGCTCAAGGCGCCAACCGCGCGAAAAGCGAATTTTTGTCGCGTATGAGTCATGAAATGAGAACTCCGATGAACGCTATCATCGGCATGACATCGATAGGAAAAAACTCTTCGGAGCCTGAAAAAAAGGATTACGCGCTTGATAAGATATATGAGGCGTCAGCTCATTTGCTAGTTATAATTAACGACGTGTTGGATATATCAAAAATAGAGGCGAATAAGTTAGAATTGTCTTATAGCGCTTTCGCTTTTATGAATATGATAAAAAAGGCTGTTTCGTTTGTGCAGTTTAGGGTAGTTGAAAAAAATCAGCAGTTTTATGAGGAAATAGGAGATGGTGTGCCCGATTATGTGATTGGGGATGAGCAGCGTCTTACACAGGTAGTTATTAACTTGCTTTCAAACGCAGTAAAATTTACGCCTGAAAATGGAGAGATCCGTCTTAGAGTAGATTTGACCGAAGAAAACGATCAAGTATGTGAGCTTCGCGTTGAGGTGGCCGACAGCGGAATAGGAATATCGCCCGAGTATCAAGAAAAGATTTTCTTCGAGTTTGAGCAGGCAGAGGGAGGGATAAGCCGCAAATTTGGAGGCACCGGTTTAGGACTGCCTATTTCAAAGCGTATTATCGATCAGATGGGAGGAAATCTGTGGGTCGAATCTGAAGCCGGAAAAGGTTCGCGGTTTATTTTTACTGTAAAGTTAAGCCGCGCTGATGATAATGCGGGTTCTACGCCTTTAGCGAGTCCTAAAAACGACAGTGACTGTGGTATTGATAATGCGTTTTCAGGCAAAAGACTGCTGATAGTTGAGGACATGGAAATCAATCGCGAAATTTTGATGGCAATGCTTTCTGACACAGGGATCGTTATAGATACGGCCACCAACGGGCGTGAAGCGCTTGACATCCTAACAAAATCACCCGATGTTTATAATTTGGTTTTTATGGATATTCAGATGCCTGAGATGGACGGCCTTGAGGCCACAAAATATATACGATCTTTTCCTGAAGCGAAAAAACTGCCTATTATCGCGATGACTGCAAATGTTTATCGAGAAGATATCGAAAACTGCCTTGCCGCAGGTATGGATGGTCATATAGGCAAACCTATTGATGTGGCGTCTGTGTTTAAAATACTAAGAAAATATTTAAGATAGAGTAATATGGCGAATTAAGTCCACACCGCGCCAGGCGCGGTGTGGCGGCTTTTAGCCGTTGAGTGCTGACAGTGATTTTAATTTTGACAAGCTTTTGCTATGTCGCAGTATAAAGGGGATTTAAAAATGAGTTTTGGAGAAATTGTTCTGCTTGCAGTGGGTCTTTCTATGGACGCGTTTGCAGTGTCGGCATGTATTGGGCTGACATTGTCTAAGGCTACAATAAAAAAATCGCTTACCGCAGGGCTTTATTTCGGCGTTTTTCAGGCAGGCATGCCTCTTATTGGGTATTTTGTGGCTAGATTGTTTGCCGATAAAATAATTGCTTTTGACCATTGGATAGCTTTTGGTCTTTTAGTATTTCTCGGCGTTAAAATGATAGTTGAAAGCTTTAAAAATGAAGGATTTTCTGAAGAAAAAGCTTCTTTAAAACCTTCGCAAATGCTTCCGCTAGCCGTTGCAACAAGCATTGACGCTTTGGCGGTAGGTGTGTCTTTAGCTTTTGCTGGAGCGAGCATTGCTCCGGCAGTTTCTATAATAGGAATAACCACGCTGATAATATCAATGATTGGGGTGAAAATAGGAAACGCGTTCGGCACTAAATTTAAAGCTCAGGCTGAGATTGCGGGAGGCGTGATATTGATATTGATCGGTGTAAAAATATTGATTGACTCGTATATTCAATTTTTTATGGCTCAAACATCTGCGGCGTGAAAATCACTCGCTGACGACGTATATAATCAGTCAATTTTAAAAAACTTTAGGGTTTTTAAACAGCGGGCAAAGCCCGCTAGCAACCTTTAGGTTCGCGACTGACTAGGGAGCAAGGGAACACCGCACAACTCACGCTTAACGGCTTTGCACGCCAGAGCGGTGCGGTATTGCCTTTACTTTTTCCTCGCAATACTCACAAATAAAATCGCCGCTTTCTTTTTTAAAGCTTTTTGGAAGATATACTTCGGTTCTTGTAATGCATTTCATATTCCTGCACTCTAAACCTGAATTGTGTTCGCCGGTTAAAAGAGGAATATTATCGGGGTTAAGCTGATAATTTATCGTTTGCAGGATAAGCGCCATCCTTATATACATGCCATAGTTTGCCTGCTTAAAGTAAAGCGCGCGCGGGTCGCTGTCTACCTCTATATCTATCTCGTTAATACGCGGCAAGGGGTGTAGAACTATCATTTTTTCAGGGGCTTTTTTCATTTTTTTAACGTTTAAAATAAATTTATCAGCTTGGTTTTTGTATTCATGTTGGCTCTCAAAACGTTCGCGCTGAATTCTTGTCATGTACAGCACGTCGAGATCATAGTTTAAAAATGCCTCGTCAAGTGACGAAATTTCTATATAATCAGCACATTTATCTTCAAGTAGTTTTACAATATATTCCGGGATCCGTAGCGAATCGGTTGAGATAAGCACAAAACGGTTGTTTTTATAACAGCTTAGAGCCTTAATAAGAGAATGGACTGTGCGTCCATGCTTTAAGTCGCCGCAAACCCCCACAGACAGCCCCGAAAGCTTTCCTTTTTCTTCCTTAAGGGTCATAAGGTCGGTGAGCGTTTGGGTGGGGTGAAGATGTCCGCCGTCTCCGGCGTTGATTATTGGGCAGTCGGCATTTATTGCGGCCGCAAGAGCTGCGCCTTCGAGATTGTGACGAATAACGGCGATGTCGCAGTATCCGCTTATAACTTTTGCAGTGTCTTTAAGGTTTTCGCCTTTTGCGACACTTGAGTTGACGGATGGGTTCACGAAACCTATAGTGCCGCCGCCAAGCCGCAGCATCGCGCTTTGAAAGCTCATTTGAGTTCGTGTGCTGGGCTCGTAAAACATTGTGCCCATTATCTTGCCTCCGCAGGAATTTTCATAGATGCGAGGATTTCTCATAATCTCCCCGGCAAGTCTAAGCATGTCGTTCCATTGATTCGTTGAATATCGGTTTAAATCTATCAGATGGTTGTAACTGACTTGACCCATTTAACAGCCTTTCTTATATAATTTTTATTGGTGATATGCTATTCGCCGAATATTACCTATATCTGTATAGTGATATTTCACGAAAGCCGTCTAAAAGCTCATCGGAGAATTTAAACGCTTTTTCTATTCCTCTTGCCACACTTTCGATAGCATTTTCGGCAACATAACACGGAGCGCCGACTTTGGCGGAAATAAGCTTGTCTAGTCCGCCGAGCAAGCCTCCTCCTCCGGTAAGTATGATTCCATTTGACAAAATGTCTCCGGACAGCTCGGGAGGAGTGCGCTCGAATATCTCTTTTATTTTTCCAATTACTTCGTTTATTGGATCTTCAAGCGCTTCTTTAAGTTCAAAATCGGTTATCGTTATTTTTTCCGGCAGACCTTTAAGCAAATGGCGGCCTTTTACTTCTATGGTTCTTCCGATAGGCTTAAAAACGTCGGCAAGCTTGATTTTAGCGTTTTCGGCTGTTTTTTCGCCTATCAGCACTTTATGTTTATATTGGATATACTTTATGATAGCCGCGTCAAGCCTATTACCGGCCATTTTTATAGAAGTTGATTCGACTATGCCGTTAAAAGAAATTACCGCAATGTCGGCGGTTCCGCCGCCGATATCAACCACCATAGTACCGTTAGGTTTTGAAATATCCACACCTGCGCCAATAAGCGCGGCAATAGGCTCCTCAATAAGGCAGACCTTTCTTGCCCCGGCAGAAATTGCCGCCTCTACCAACGCTCGGCTTTCTATATCGGTGACAAGACTAGGAACGCAAACGATTACGCGCGGCTTGACTAACGCGTTATGGTTAACCTTTTTGATAAATTCTTTTATCATTACTCCAACCATGGTATTATCTGAAATAACTCCGTCTTTAAGCGGTCTTATCGCCACAATATATTCGGGCGTCCGTCCGAGCATTTGATAGGCTTCGTCGCCGATTGCGACTACAAGTCCTTTTTTCCGATCATAAGCTACCACGCTAGGCTCGTTTATAACAATACCTTTTCCGCTAAGGGTTATGATAGAGTTTGCCGTGCCCAAATCGATTCCTATATCCAACGAGGCCATTGTGCTCACCTCACTAAAAATTTATTATTTTTAATTCTACCACATATTTCTATTTTTATCAATAAAATTTTTTAAAATGTCTTTATTGTTCGGCAAATTATTTTCTATCACCTCATAAAGCAACCTGTTTTTTATTTTGCCTACTGTTTTCCCCTCGAAGCCCAAAGAGATAATGTCATGTCCGTTTACCGCTAAATTTTTAAGCGTATAGCATTCGCCCGAATCGGATATTTCTTTTGCGATATTCAATATTTTCTCATAATATGCGACTCGCTCTTTAACGAAATCAGCTTTTGCAGAATCGTCCGCTTTATGGATCTCACAAAGCATCTTAAGTCGATTATATCCAAATTTTAACATCATTCTTTGAACTGACTTTTTTGTCAGTTGTTTTTTTGCTGACAAATAATCATGGAATTTAATTAAAAATAGCGTGGTATTTGTTGTCTTGCTATCATAGCGAAGCCTTTTAAAAACGCGTTTAGCGATTATAAAGCTTTGCTCTGCATGCCCTTTGAAATGACGAGTATCATTTTTTTCCTGAAAAGAAAAGGGCTTTCCGATATCATGAAAAAACATAGTAAGTCTTAACGCTTTTTCGGGTTTTACGGCGTCTATAGATTTGCATATGTGTTCTAGTATATCATATTTATGATATTTTGACTTTTGCAAAAATCCGCGGCAAGCTGTGATTTCGGGAATAAACACACTGATTATTTCGTTATATTCTAAAATGACTTGCCCCGCAAATTTACCGCAAACTGTTTTGGAAAATTCTTCTGATATTCGTTCCGGTGCTATCTTGTTCAATAAGTTTTTATAAAAAAACAAAGCGTTACGGCTTTTATCATCAATTGTAAGGCCATATTCTGAAGCGAATCGAAGCGCGCGCAAAATCCTTAAAGGATCCTCTTTGAAACGGCTTTCAGGCTTGCCGACTGCCCTTAGAATTTTATTTTTTAGATCTGTTAATCCCCCGAAATAGTCAATAACTTCGCCGTCAAGAGACATCGCCATAGCGTTCATGGTAAAATCGCGACGAGAAAGGTCGCTTTTAAGATCTTTAGTGAACATAACACTTTTTGGATGACGAAAATCTGTGTATTCACCGTCAGTCCGCATAGTGGTTATCTCAAATTTTTGATCGTTTAAAATAATTGCTATAGTTCCGTGCTTTTTACCAACGGTATAAAGAGGGTAATCTTTGAATATAGTCATTATTTGGTCGGGGAGGGCGTCGGTGGTTAGGTCGAAATCAAGCGGAGTTATTCCTGTTAAAATGTTTCTGACCGCTCCGCCGACAATATATGCTTTAAAATCAGTATTATTTAATTTTTTTATTATTTCTTTTACTTCTTGTAAAATCATTTTAAATTTTTTATCAGGCTATTAACCTTTTCATATAGTTTTTCAGGATCTTCTCCGACAAAAAACTCACCGTTATGATAAAGTTTTTTGCCGGCTATCATTGTGAGCATAACATTACTGTCGGTTCCGCTGTAAACTAGGTTATTTATAGTGTTATTAACCGGTTGCATATTGGGCTTGTTGAGATCTATCATTATTAAATCAGCCTGTTTGCCCGGGGCGAGGCAGTCGCAATTTGACAAAAGCATTGCGTTAGCCGAACCTCTAACGGCAATTTGCAGTGCAGTTGGCGCCGGCATAGCTGCGGCGTCTTCAAAAAGGTATTTTTGAAGTGTGCTTAAAAGATAGATCTCACGCCAAAGGGACAGCGCGTTGTTGCTGGATGCGCCGTCGGTTCCGACAGCTAAATTTACGCCGTTCTGATAAAGTTTTTTTGCAGGACAAATACCGCTTGCCAACTTAAGATTTGAGCAAGGGTTGACGATTGCATACACGCCTCGGCTTTTAAAGATTTTGATATCCTCATCGGTTAAGTGTACGCTGTGAAAGCCGCCGCCGCCGTAATTATAAAGACCTATCTCCTCGAAAAGAGCGGTAGGGGTTTTTCCATAACGTTCTATGCAGCCCGCGACCTCGTTTTTAGTTTCGGAATTATGGGTGTATACTGGAAGTCTTTTGGAATTTGCCAGCTCAGATATTTCCTTAAGGCTTTTCTTTGGGGTAGTATATTCGGCATGGAACCCTAAGAGGAAGCTCACTAGCGGGTCGAAGCTATTAAGGCTATCATAAAGATCTGAAAGCTTTGACACATCGTCTCCTGCTACCGCTCCGCAGAACACATAGCGAAAACCGTATTCTTTGGCTGCCCGGGCGCTAGCGAAAGGATGATAATACATGTCAAACACCGAAGTGGTGCCGCTTGAGATATATTCTAAAAGGGCGAGTTTTGTGAATTGATAAACATATTCGGGGTCGTTTTCTATTTTATGTTCCATCGGGAAAATTTTTTCAAACAGCCACTCTTTCAGCGGCAAATCATCGGCATAAGATCGCAAAAATGTCATTGCAGAATGGGTATGGGCGTTTTTTAGCCCCGGCATCAGAAGGTTACCTTTTGTATCTATCTGCTCGTCAAACTTTGAATTCGGATCGTCACTTCCGGGGCCGATATAGCTTATTTTATCTTTATTGGTGTGCAGTTCTCCTTCGATTATCTCAAAATTTTTGTCTAGACAAAGAATTTTAGCGTTGAAAAAACGTGTTTTCATAATATTATACCTTATGTTTTTATTTTTTAAGTAAAACGTAGTTCTTTTGCAATATTTTGAAGTTGCTCGTCTGATATCTTATCGCTTGCGAATTCCATAGCAATATAAACCAACAGGTCTCGGTTGTAGGATACAACTCCTTTATTTATTTTTTCCGTCCCGTCGTTTATGCTTGCGCTATAATAAACATCGCAGACCGCAGTTTCCACATTGGATGTTTCATTTAAGATGTAATAAGAATCCTTTACGTCGAAGCGATAAGCGTTGCCCAACGCGATTTGATTGTATATTGCCTGCGGATCGGTTTCCGCTCCTTCATAAATCTCATAGGTATTATATCCGACTGCACCGGCAAGCTCATTTCCTTCATTAAAAATATCAAGAACCGACCAAACTCCGCTAATAGCTATATAACTATTAAACTCGCCTGACGGTTCACGCTCTTTCAGAGTCCAGTTTTCAGGAAGTTCAAAAGATATGCCAAACGGATCTATATCATAAACGGCAGTGTTTGATTCGGTCAATCCTTTATCGCTTGCCGGGAAAACAATTTTGTGAGTATTAGAGGAGCAGGCCACCAATAATGTCAGGGTGGCGGCTATGGCTAGCGCAAACGGCTTTTTTTCAATCTTCATATTTTATTTCTCCTTGCAAATATTTACTATCGAATTTTTGATAAGTTCTTTAAATTTTGGCGCGCTTGCGTTCATGCTTTCCATTACTTCTTCATGCGCAAGAGGCTTGTCTGAAATGCCGCACCCTAAATTTGAAACACAGCTTATTCCGCATACTTTGAATCCAGCGTGCCTGGCGGCTATAGCTTCGCATCCGGTACTCATTCCTACTGTGTCTGCTCCCAACAAGCGACACATTTTAACCTCTGCCGGACTTTCATAGTTTGGGCCGGTCAGCTGAATATAAACGCCTTCACGCAGTTTTATATAAAGTTTTTCTGCCGTGTTTTTTATTATTTCTCGTAGTTCTTTATCATAGATTTCAGTCATATCGGGGAATCGGGGCCCGAAATCATTAAAATTTTCACCAATCAACGGACTTGGCACAAAGTTGGTTATTTGATCTCGTATAAGCATAAAATCACCGGGGATAAATTCAATATTGACACTTCCGCTAGCATTTGTTAGAAAAAGAGTTTCTGCTCCCATAAGTCGCATCAGGCGAATTGGCATCACAACATCTTGCATTGTGTAACCTTCGTAGTAGTGGACCCTACCCTGCATTATGACAATAGGGATATCTTTCAGGCAACCGAAAACGAACCTGCCTTTATGTCCTTCCACTGTAGATATGGGGAATCCGTCGACTTCATCATAAGCAAGGGTATGCTTTACTTCAATTTCATCCGCAAGAGCGCCTAAACCTGTTCCTAATACTAGCGCTATTTTTGGGGTAAAATTTATTTTTTGTTTAAAGCTTTCAAAACATTTTTTTAACTTTTCTTTTGCGCTCATAAATAATTCCCTTTCTGAAAAAGGGCTGTATCACTTAGGAGTGATACAGCCCTTTTTAAATTTTAACATAATGTAAAATCGTTAAATTGATAAGATCGCGTGTTCGTCTTGAACGTCGAACAAATGAATGTTGTTGGGATCAAACGCAAGCTTTACGGTATCCTGCGGACGGGCGGTCGAACGGCTTGAAACCCTAACAGTTAAAGGGATATCCTCGCAGGTAAGATAAAGATAAGTTTCGGCTCCCATCATTTCGGTGACTTCTACGGTCGCCTCAATAATTCCGGTGACCGCGGCCGAGAGATACATTTCTTCGTCGTGAATGTTTTCGGGACGGATGCCGAGAATTACTGGTTTATCAACGTATTTTTCAAGAACAGAACTGTCAGATTTCGAGGACGGTATCTCAACATAGAATTTACGTCCCCTTACCGTTCCATTGTCTTCTGAGCCAAATTCAACAGTGTATCTTCCCTCGAGTTTTATCACTTTTGCGTTTATAAAATTCATTTGAGGAGAACCTATAAAACCGGCGACAAATTTATTTACGGGATTCGCGTAAAGGTTAATTGGACTGTCGATTTGCTGTATGTAGCCGTCTTTCATCACAACTATGCGGTCTCCCATGGTCATAGCTTCAATTTGGTCATGGGTAACATATATAAATGTGGTGCCAAGTTTTTTATGAAGCTTAGCAAGCTCAGTTCTCATTTGTGCGCGCAATTTAGCATCGAGGTTAGAAAGCGGTTCATCAAGCAGAAAAACCTGCGGATCGCGAACAATTGCGCGCCCTAAGGCCACGCGTTGTCTTTGTCCTCCGGAAAGAGCTTTTGGCTTTCTGTCAAGCAGATGCTGAATATCAAGGATTTTTGCGGCTTCTTCAACCAACTTTCTGATTTCTTCTTTTGGAACTTTACGGAGTTTTAGTCCGAACGCCATATTATCAAAAACGGACATATGAGGATAAAGCGCGTAGTTTTGGAAAACCATCGCTATATCTCGGTCTTTGGGGGCAACATCGTTTACCAAGCGGTCTCCGATGTAAAGCTCACCCTCGGATATTTCCTCTAGTCCTGCGATCATGCGCAGGGTGGTGGATTTTCCACAGCCGGAAGGACCGACAAGAATAATAAATTCCTTATCTTTTATATTCATTGTGAAATCAGAAACAGCCACGACGTTTCCGCTGTAGCGTTTGTAGATGCCCCTAAGAGATAGACTTGCCATTATAAATCCTCCTATTTAATAATACAATTATATAATATCAAATATTTTTAAAAAAATCAAACATATAAATTACTAAAAATTATTTTGGGCTTTTATATAATTTTACCAGAGCAAACAAAGTATATTTTAAAAACAGTTGAATTTATTGGTAGTAATAAACAAAAAAAGTATAATATTTATATTCTTTAAAATTTTTTTGAAAAAAATCGTTAATTATGCTAATTTCTGAGATTAATTTTTGTACAATCATACTTATCTAAAATAGGAATAATAAAATAAATAATATTTTTTTGTTAAAACATTTTTTATGCAAATTTTTTGACACTATTTCATAAGAGGAACAATATAAATCATATAATCTAAGTAAAGTATGGGTGGGAGGTGTTCAATTATGAAAAGGATGTTTATATCAGGTGTCTTGTCAGGCAAAAAGTTTATCGCATTAGTGCTTTCGGCTATAGTTGTTGTTTTACTTCTTCGCATAGTGGGAGCGGGACTGGTTGGCGACGGGAAAATACGCTCTGAGAGAGACGTTGTAAAATTTTTAGTAGATAAAGGATGGGAAGTTAACGAAGAACCCACAGAAGTTAAAACAGTTGAAATACCTAAAAATTTTTCAGATGTTTATGAGAATTATAACAATATTCAAAAAAAAAGCGGGTACGATTTAAGCAGACACAAGGCAAGAACTGCTGTTCGCTATACTTTTGAGGTGACAAACTTCACAGATAAAACAGGGGTTTTCGCTAACGTTTTAGTGGTTGACGGCGAAGTCGCCGGCGGAGATATTTGCTCGTATGCAATGGATGGGTTTATGGTTGGTTTGGACGGAAAATAGAATGATATAGAAAATTGCGTTTTTATGGGAATGAATCCCATAAAAACGCTCGCCGCCGATGATATCGAACCGCGCTTCGCGCGATGTTATAGCCATTTGACTAACTCTAATAGGCAATAAAAAGTCAAGCTGCTATAAAATATGGCAAGAGAGCGGATATCCTTTGTACGATATCCGGTTTCTTTTTTATATTGATAAATAATATTTATTTTATCTTGACAATTAAAAATATTTATAGTATAATTATTAACATATTATGGTCTGCCATGGAGAAGTACCCAAGTGGTGAAGGGGCTCCCCTGCTAAGGGAGTAGGTCTGTTAAAGGGCGCGAGGGTTCAAATCCCTCCTTCTCCGCCATTATTTATAAATGCGAACCCGACCCGTGTGTTTTTATAGGGGAAGGCGTTCGCGTTTGTCTTTTGAATACGGTATTTATAACTGCGTTCATATCCCCCGACTTTTAGGCGGCGGGTTCCATGTTGACGCTTGTTAAAACACTGGAAGCGGATATGCCGCAGATGTTTGAAAAGGAAAACATTGGTGAAAGGGTATGTTTAAAGAATGGCTGAAAAAACCGGAAAGTTTATTGTTTTTGAGGGGTTGGATGGCTGCGGAAAGTCAACACAGCTTGAAAATCTTAGAAAAAGGCTTAGCACTCTTTGCAAGCCTGCCGGCAAAAGAAAAGTCTTTATTACGCGCGAGCCAAGCGATAGTGTTCCCGGTTTGATATGTCGCGGCATAAGTAAAAAAAATATTGACGTTCAGCATGAGACCGAAACGCTTTTATTTGCCGCCGACCGTTACGAGCATATAGTTAGCGAGATATTGCCGCAAGTAAGGGCCGGAAACCATGTTATTTGTGATAGGTTTTATTTGTCAAACTTTGCTTATCAAAGTTTAGAGACAGATTTTGATACGATATTACAATATAACCTTGCGGCTATAGAACTTATTACTCCGGACATCACCGTTTTTATTGATGTGCATCCGGAGGAATGTGAAAGAAGACGGTCTATTGAAAGGGCGGTCGAGGAAAAATATGAAAATGTTGAACGCGCAAAAGTTATACGCGAGCGTTATATTTTGGCAATAGAGTTTCTTAAGGATCGTAGCAAGGAAGTGTTGTTTATAAATGGGGAGGGAGACCCGGACCAGATATTTGAGGATTTATGGAGCAATGAGTTGAGCCAACGTGTATTTACGAAGGACGATTATAATTAAACGCTTAATAATAAAAATACGGCATATTGCAAAAGCTATATGCCGTATTTTATTGCGGACAAACTATGAAAATTTGTTAGTTTCCAGCAGCCATTGAAGCGACTTCTTCCGCAAAATTATCTTCTTTTTTTTGGATTCCCTCGCCCTTTTCGTAGCGGACGAACTCAACGACTTTTATATTTTTACCAATACTTTCAATGTGCTTTTGCACCGTAACATCGGGATTTTTAACAAAGGCCTGCGCCATTAGGCAAATGTCTGAGCTGAATACCCTCATTCTGCCTTCGACTATTTTTTCCATAACATTTTGCGGTTTAGGTTTTGCCTCGTTTTCTTTCTTAACGATCTCAAGCTGAATTTCGCGTTCGGAATCCATAACATTTTGCGGTATGTCTTCCATGTTTATATACTGAGGTGCGTTAGCGGTTATTTGTAGCAATAGGTCTTTGGCACACGCCGCCACAACCGGATCGGCGTTGTTATCAGACTCGATTTTGATGATCGAACCGATGATGCTTCCGCCTCCGTTGTGGACATAACCGAAGATGTCGCCCTCTAGTCGCTTGAAACGCCTTATTTGAATATTCTCTCCGATCGTAGCTATTCTGTCAACCAATATATCTTCGATCTTTTCATCGGAACCGGACGCTTTTAGCTGCTTTAAAGCCTCGACATCGTTAACGTCGTTATCAATAATAGTTTGAGCCACCAGTTCGACAAACTCAATAAATCGGTCAGCCTTAGCCGCAAAGTCGGTTTCGCTGTTGATTTCTATAACTGCGCCTACTTTTTTATCGGTATCTATTTTGGTATATACCAGACCTTCGGCCGCTATTCTGCCTGATTTTTTGCTTGCCTTTGCGAGCCCCTTTTCGCGCAGATATTTTACCGCGGCGTCGAAATCGCCATCGGTTTCTTCAAGCGCTCGCTTGCAGTCCATCATTCCGCTGGAGGTCATCTCTTTAAGCTGTTTAACATCTTGTGCTGATATAGCCATTTTAATAAATCTCTCCTTTTATTATCAAATTTTAGTTGTTTTAAGCGATTTGTTCAAGCATTTGCGGCGAAATCGCTTCCGATGTCTTATAGTAAATTAACTTGAAAACAAGCAAAATAATTTACGCAAAACCGCATGATATTTTGCAGTATAGTCTTTTAACTTAAAATTTGATAAATTTAAAGTTAAACGATTATAAATCCGCAACATCAATTTTTATTCGGGTTGAGCTACCGTAGGTTTTTCGGACTCTTCGGCCTTTGCCGGAGCCGGTTCCTCAGATTCCGGCGCATTGCCTTCTTTTGATTCTCCGGCAACACCCTGATTTGCCGAAATAATGGCTTCGGCCATTGCGCCGGCAATAAGCTTTACGGCCCTGATTGCGTCGTCGTTGCCCGGGATTACATAGTCAATTTCATCGGGATCGCAATTGGTATCAACGATCGCGACAATCGGGATGCCTAACTTTTTGGCTTCGGCTACGGCTATTCTTTCTTTGCGAGGATCGACTATAAACAACGCGCCGGGCACTTTGTTCATGTCTTTTATACCGCCTAAAAACTTTTCGAGTTTTTCGATTTCGAGGTTTAATTTTATAACTTCTTTTTTTGGAAGCAAATCAAAGGTCCCGTCTTCGCGCATTTTTTGAAGCTGCTCCATGCGCCTTATTCTGCGTTGGATCGTTTTAAAGTTGGTGAGCATTCCTCCCAGCCAACGGGCGTTAACGAAGTGAGCGCCGCCGCGAACAGCCTCTTCTTTGATTGAATCTGAGGCCTGTTTTTTAGTGCCGACAAAAAGTATGTCTCCGCCCTCTTCAGCCACCTTGTGGATAAAGTTATATGCTTCATCGAGTTTTTTCACCGTTTTTTGCAGGTCGATAATATATATACCGTTTCTCTCGGTGAAGATGTAGGGCGCCATTTTGGGGTTCCAACGCCTTGTTTGGTGACCGAAATGGACACCCGCCTCTAAAAGTTGTTTCATTGATACTACAGCCATCGTAGTTCCTCCTTTATTTTTTGGTTTAACGGCGTTAACACGCCGCATCCGCCGCACGCGAAATTTGGCCGCCCAAACCCTGTGGAGGGCACCTCCGGGCTGTTTCGCGGCGTGAGGATTTGCAATTATAGAATTGCCATAATATTATAGCATAAATTTTTAATAAATGCAAGTATTTTTGTTTAAAATTCATATTTTCGCTATCTTATGTGATAAGCGCAAGCAACTTGCGTCCTTCAGGCGCGTCGTGGTTGTTGTCGGGTGAAATAGTAAAGTCTAACGCAGATGTGGCAGCCATATGAATCTTGGTTGTGAGCCCCCTTTTGATCATACTATAGACTGCTCGCCGCTCTTTTTCAATGTGCCGGTCTCATCGGGGTGAACCTTTACTGACGTGCTGTCAATACAAACAAATTCTGTGCGAATATCTATTATATTTTCGTTTTGCAAAGCTGTGAAGACAATTTTTGCATATCTTATGTTGAATATAAAAATATCTGCCGTTCAGTCAGTCCTGATGACTTTTTAAATGACAACAATTTTTATGACTGCTGTAAATTTTTAAGCGGCATAGGGTGCATATATTGGTATGACCAAAATGATATTTTAAGGGAATATGTTATATTAAAACCCTAACTGGCGGTAGAAGCCGTGTATAAGTTGATTGACGACGAAGAGGTCAAAAGCCGTTCGGGATATGTTTTGGCTGAAGATTTTACGCGCTTGTGGACGGACGAGAAATACAAAGATTATATATAAATTTTAAAGGTAATACTGAAGGGGTGTTAAGTATGAAAAAGTTATACCATGTGTTTGTGAAAAATGTAAAAATCTTAAAAAATACAGATCGATATTTTTTTATCACACACTAATTAGATGGCGCAACAAAGATGGTAAAACTTTAGTTCATTGTAACGAATCGGACACGGATTTATTGATTGACGATTTATTGCTCAATGTTGGGCTGTCAAGAGGGACTGACAGGGAGGGACGATTCGCGGGGCCGGATACATGGGATAAACACTTAGGCAAACAGGTCACGATATTTTTAGCCTCGTCTAAAGAATTAGCGGTTGAAAGAAATGAGTTTGAAAAAATCAGTCACGCGTAGCCATTAATTCCTCGCACCGAAACCTCGCCGGCGTTGACGATAAATATTTCATCGCCGTCTTTGCAGACGAGATATCCGTTTTCGTCTATCGAAACGGCCATCGCAAGCCTTTCGGAGCCGGATTGGCGTATCAGCCTTATTTCCCGCCCAATATTTATGCAATTGCTTATATATTCCCGGCGGTGATCTTTAAAGTCGGAATAAATTATTTTTTCGGCTTCTTTTAAAATTTCAAAAAGCAGCGCTTCACGTTTTTTTTCTGTGAAGGGTAGGCTTGTGGCATGAGACAGACCGCTGCTATCAAAAAAATTCTTTTTTCCCGAGAGGTTTATTCCAATGCCAGAAATTAAAGCAAAGCCGTCACCAAAATGACGGCTTTCGCATAAAATACCGCATACTTTTTTATCATTAAGCAGAATATCATTCGGCCATTTTATCGTTAAATAGACATCAAATAATCGCCTTATCGCCCGAATCACCGCAATTGCGTTGAGTGCGGCGGACGAAGCGGGGTTTTTAATGTTGTTTACAAGATAGGAAAAAGTGAGCGACGTTTCGCATGACGACCATGTTTTTCCCATCCGGCCCCTGCCGTTTGTTTGTTTTTTAGCCACAACCGCCGTTTTGTCGGATAGGGAGGAAAGGTTTTCTTTTACATATTTATTGGTGGAATCCAAGCTGTCAAAGTACAGGATTTTAAACATTTGATTTATATTCTATTATGTTCATTATTATTTCTCCGCCGTCAGAAATTTTAATCACCCCATAGGTGGGCGGATTTTTGCCCCGTGGGCTTTCAAGGCTGCCCGGATTCATAACGTATATGCCATTTATAAGGTCGGTTTTGAATAGGTGGGTGTGCCCGTAAACGGCAATTTTACAATCGTTATACGCCGCTTTGTCAAGCAACTTTTCAAGACCCGAATTAACGTCAAGCTCATGGCCGTGATTACAGTATATTTTAAATTCGTCGAGATCTATTATTCGTTCATCGTCAAGGGATCCGTAGTCTCTGTTTCCTTTCACCATTAAAAACTTTTTATCGGGATGAGCGCTCGCTACCTCTAAAAGCTCGAACTGTCCGTCGCCAATATGTAAAAACAAATCAGAATCAAGGTTTTGATTTACAACGGCGTTAAGCGCGTTGTAATTTCTATGGGTATCCGCGAAAACTGTTATTTTCATCAATTATACCTCATGTTTGCCTTTAAGTTTTATTTTATCATAATATATGATAACAAAAACCTATCGTAATGTCAATAAAAAATTTTATATAGGTCTATTTTATTTATTTTGGAAATACACTTTAAGGAGGAATTATATGAATAACATGGACAAAATGCTAGGCCTTCTAAGCCAAAAGCTTGGCATTAGCAACGAAACGATTAAAGGGGCTATTAATAGCGGAGATGTGAGTAAGTTGCTTTCGGGGATGCAGACTGAAGAAGCAAAAAGACTGCAAAGGCTGATAAAGGACAAAGAGAGACTTGAAGCGTTGGTCAAATCAAAGGAAGCCATGAATTTAATGAAGCAAATGCGGCGGTAGCTGCTTTATAGCGAATCAATTTAAGACACTTATACATTTCAATTTGATTTACTATATGGAAAATTGATATAAATGCAGCGAAGGTCGGTCTACTTTTAAAAAACTTAAGGCCGGTGATATGAATGCCTGACATAGAAGATTTGGCGCAGATTTTACAGTCAATGCTGTCTTCGGACGGCAATAGCGGCGCGGGCACCGAACCTGAAGATATTGATGCTAGCGGCGAAGACGTCGGTAATTTAAATGATGGAGGGTTTGGGGATTTTTTTGCCGGATTTGACTTAGACATGTTGATGAAGATGAGCGAAATGCTAGTGAAATTTAAGCAGTCAGACAAAAATACAGATCTTCTTGTTGCTTTAAAGCCGCACCTGAGACCGGAAAACAGAGATAAGATAGATACGGCAATACGCCTTGTCCGAATTATGGGTTTGCTCCCATTTATAAAAGACATGGGACTTATGGATAAAATATTCTGAATATGTTATCGGAGGTTAGCAAATGGAAAAAACTATGTGGAATGTAGATAAAGTGTTGCCGGGAGAACTGGAAAAAAAGCAGGATGAGTATGCAAAGCAGGCGCTTGAAATGGCCAGGCGCGCCGGAACGGTGTCGGGACGTGACAAATTTTTTAAGAAGGATATGTATTCGGCGCAGGAATCGTCAGCAAAACAAGAATCGACGATCAAGCAAGAGCCTAACAAAGAACATACTAACAATCAGCATTCTGGCCATGTTTCTGCTGTGCCGCCAAAATCATTTTTAGATAATGCCGACAAAAAGATAGCGGTTACTCCTAAAAAGTCAAGCTTTGTTGAGAATGTCCTTCCCGCGGAAAATCATGAAAAAAAGCATGAAAGACAAGGGATGCTTAAGAAACTTGTGGAGGAAAAGATCGCTAAAACTGAAAAAAAGGATGAACAGGCGCGTCTTGAGGCGCTTTATGATATAAAGACCGTAATTGAAAACGAGATAGAGACGCTGCGCCGAGAAAGAGTCAACATGATGAATGAAAGACGCGCAGAAATTCCGAGAGACGTGAACATTGAGATCGTTGAAAATATACAGCAAAACAATATATTTATTGAAAATGAGACGGATGAATACATAAACGCCAAAAAAGGCAGAGCAGAGCAAGAATCTTTTGGATCACGCGCCCAGATAAGCGGAGGCGCAGAAGCTTGTCAGGATGATATGAATAATGCCGGAAGACTCGCGGGAGCGCAAAATCCTGCTGCAGATTGCCGTCCTGAAACTTTTAACGAATATATCAGCAGACATAACGCAAGGGCAGACGGCGGCGGGGCATACTGTGAAAATTCCAAAAAAAACAGGGATTGGACATAGAAAATATCCTTCGGGATGATGATAAAAGGTTGATTGCGACGCTGCTGCTAATCATGCTGAACGAAAAAGCGGATCATGAATTAATTTTTGCGCTAGCCTATATTTTATTGTTTGAATAATTGTATAATTACCTAAAAATATGCAATAATATTAATGCAATATAACCGCGTTCATGTCCCCCGCCTCTTAGGCGGTGTCGGAAGCGGCTCAGTCGCAGATATTTGAATTTTTTCAAAGGAGTGGAAAGCATGTCTAAAAGGGAAAAAAGGGCACGCGCACAGAACAAAAAGGGAGGCGGGGCACAGAACACGAGACCGGCTCCTAGCCAAACAAACCAAGCCGACCAGAAACAGCAGTAATATCAAAACCCCGGTGTAGCGCCCGGGGTTTAATTTCGACTTTTCTTAAGTTTCGGCTGTAAAATTTGCTTTATTGCTTGTCATAATCTTTAATCGGCTATCATATATTGGTGTAGACAAACTTAAAACACGGAGGTAGGCCATGGAATTAAATGTTAGCAAAGAACCCGTTTATTTGTGCGAGGTTTTATATGATGGGCAGACAGAACAAGGGGTGGAATTTGATTATGTCCTGCCTGATTATTATCCCGACATCTTCAAAATTCTTAAATGTACTCTGACGCACTGTGTTGTTTCCTACAGCGTTTCGGGATCACAGCTTTTCTGCGATGGCGTGGTGTATATAAAGGTTCTTTACCTGTCGGCGAAAAGCAACAGCATACAGTGTATCGAACAGCGTTATACATATTCTAAGACTATCGATTTGCCGAAAAGCGTCGATAACGCCAGTGTAAGCATGAAGCCGAAAACCGATTACTGTAACTGCCGCGCGGTGAGCGGAAGAAGAATAGACGTTCGCGGAGCGGTAAGCTGCAAGGTAAAGGTTATTGCCAACAAAGAAACTGAGATGATCACCGACGCTAAAGGTTTGGGAGTGGAAACTAAAAATTCGACCCTTTCTTATTGCGGGAAAAAGCTTTTCACCTCTCATCAGTTTGTGTCACGCGAGGATATCGAGACCGGAGCCGATAAAGAGGGAGTTACAAGCATAGTTCATCATGATGTTTGCGTTCAGGTGACAGATTATAAGGTCATTGCAAATAAAGTTGTAGTAAAAGGAGAAGCTTTGATTAAAGCTCTTTACACCAATTCAAAAGACGGCAATGACGATGCTGTTGAAGTGATGGAGGCGGTAATTCCGATAAACCAAATCGTTGATTTGGATGGCATAACCGATGAATATTTATGTTATATAGTTATGAGAGTTATGGACTGCGATTTGGAGGTAAGGCCCGCCGACGTAGGCGATACTCGGATATTTGCCTGTAATTTGACTGTTGAATGTAATATAGCGGCTCATCTTGAGAAAAAAGTTTCACCATTATCAGACTTGTATTCCACACATTATGAAACAGGTTTTAATGTGTCGACCATTAAAACTGAGACAATGCCGAAGATTTTGTCTGAGCAGCTTAATTGGAAAAGCACGGTGGAATGTACGGAAGGTACGCTTGAAGCGATTTATGACACTCGCTGTGAATTGGTGAATGTAACCTGCCGCCCAAGGGGGGACAGCGAGCTTATCCTTTCCGGTCAGGCAAATATTCAGGTTATTGGGAAACTTAACAGCGGCGCTCCGGTGGTTATTGAAAAAACTGAACCTTTTGAAATAACGATAAGGGCAGAGAATTTAAGCGGCGAGCATACTGTTGAGCATCTGCTTCAGATAATTCATATAAATTTCAGCATTACTACTGATAATCGTGTGGATATCAGGATAAACATGCTACTTAACGCCTGCCTTTATAAAATATGTTCCATTGATGTGGTAAGTGATATTTCTGTTCATGAGGATAAACCCAAAGTCATCAGCAAAGATTATGCGTTGAAGCTATATTTCGCCGAAAGCGGCGAAGAGGTTTGGGGAATCGCAAAGCGATATAATACAAGTGCATCAGCTATTATGTCAGAAAACGATTTGGACAGCGAAAAGGTTCTATCGCCTATCATGCTGCTGATACCAATTGTCTAAGGGGGAAAATGATGAATAACTCAATTTATCAGGACATAGCGCAAAGAACCGACGGAAATATTTATATCGGTGTTGTGGGCCCGGTGCGTTCCGGAAAATCAACCTTTATTTCAAAATTTATGAACTCACTGGTAATTCCGAAAATAGAGAGTGATTATCGGCGTGAGCGAGCAATAGATGAACTGCCTCAGTCGTCCGCCGGTAAAACAATTATGACTACAGAACCTAAATTTGTTCCGGAAGAAGCGATAACTATCGAAATGGATGCCGGAGTTAAAATGAATGTGCGGCTTATCGACTGCGTAGGGTATATAGTTCCGAGCGCTATCGGATACATTGAAAATGAGATGCCGCGCATGGTCATGACTCCCTGGTTTGACACCGAGGTCCCTTTCAATATGGCGGCAGAGGTGGGAACGCAAAAGGTTATAAACGAGCATAGTACAATTGGGTTGGTCATAACCACCGACGGAAGTATTTCTGATATTCCTGCTAACGAATATGAGGAGGTTGAAGAGCGGGTAATAAATGAGCTTAGCGAAATAAATAAGCCATTTTTGATATTGCTTAACTGTAAGTATCCGGAAGGTGATTCAGCGCAACGGTTGGCTAAAGAAATGTCTCAAAAATATGGAAGAACTGTAATGCCGGTAAACTGTCTTGAGCTTGACGAGGAAAAAATCAAGGAAATAATGACTGAGATGCTGCTCCAGTTCCCGGTGAAGGAGATAAACATAAAAATCCCAAAATGGCTCACTGCTCTTGGAAAAGGGCATTGGCTCAAAAATGAGATTTTTACGTCGCTTAAAAATTCAGCCGCAAATGTAAGAAACATCGGCGAAGTGAACAATGTTTCATGCAAGATGTCAGAATCCGCACATGTGCTTAAATGTGACGTTGAGAGTATTGATTTGGGACGCGGTGCCGGATTTGTCGAAGTTAACCTTAAAAATGAGCTGTTTTACAAGATTTTAGGAGAGACTACCGGTCTTCATCTTGAAGACGAAAGCGATCTAATGCCTTGTATGATAGAGCTTGCGATGGTCAAGAAACATTATGAAAAGGTAAGATCTGCCCTTGAAGAGGTTGAGGCGACCGGATATGGGATAGTTATGCCGAATACAGACGAACTTACGCTTGAAGAGCCGGAGATTGTAAAACAGGGCGGGAAATACGGCGTCAAGCTGAAGGCTACCGCCCCGTCTATACATATGATGGCCGCAAATATCACCACCGAGGTGTCACCTATTGTAGGCTCGGAAAAACAGAGCGAAGAGCTTATACAGTATTTGCTGCATGATTTTGAGGAGGATCCGACTAAAATTTGGGATAGCAATATCTTCGGAAAATCGCTGCATTCACTGGTAAATGAAGGGCTGCACAACAAGCTTTATCGCATGCCCGGCGACGCGAGGCTTAAACTCCAGGAGACAATACAGCGCATTATAAACGACGGCTGCAGCGGACTGATTTGTATTATATTATAACCGCGTTGATGTCCCTCGCCTATTAGGCGGAGGGGGCAATGATGACTAAGTAAGCGGCGGGTGATTGAAAATCACCCGCCGAGCTTGTTAAAACATTGGAAGCGGATTCGCCTCAGATGTTTGAACAAATCTAAATTATTATAGCAAATTGCGTTTTTATGGAAATTAATCCCACAAAAACGCTCGCCGCCGATGGCGGAGCACCGCGCTTTGCACGGTGTTATGGCAGTTTGACTTATAGCCAATAAAAATTCAAACTGCTATATCCCTGCACCAAACAGCAGGCAAAAATTCTACATAATATTTTGTCTGCTGCTTAGGACAGGGGTAATACATGATTAAAAAGGGTCGAATTTGTTTTCGGCCTTTGAGTTTGTGTAGTGAAAAATATAACTTTAAATTTTGTAAATTTAAAGTTAAAGAACTAAACGTCAGTGACGGGTGATTATCAATCTCCCGTTGACGCTTGTTAAAATATTGGAAGCGGCTTTGCCGCAGATGTTGGAAATAATTTATTGCTAAACTATTGACAAATTTTGTGATTAAATGTACAATATATTTAGAACCTGCTTAACGTTCTTTTCATTTGCAATTTTGACGTATTTACCGCAATACGCCGTCATAGGCGGCGAAAGTTAAGATTGAATTCATTTCAGTCTTAAGGCAACACCGCACAACTCGCGCATTAAATATCAACGGATATTCGCGGCAAAATTGCCTAGTTTTACGAAAAATCTTACTGCGCGCTTTGCACGCCAGAGCCGTGTGGTATTGTCTTAACTTAATTTTTTATCCCAAGAAAAGCATATTTAAAACTGATGATGCAAAAAACGCTAGGCAGGCGCTGAGGAAGTGTGGGGGTTATGTCGATTCGGTAAAAGAAAGGTAAGGTTTTTATGGCTTTTATCAATATTATGGAAAAAATGGTGGATTTAAGAATCGAAGAACATATAAAAAAAGATGATATGTGTAAATGCGAAAACTGTAAAGAGGATATAAAATGTATAGCCTTGAACAAGTTGCCTCCAAAATATGTTTCGACCAGCAAAGGAGAACTTTTCTCAAAGGTCGATCAGATGATGGACAGACAAAATGTGTTGGACATCGAGGTCGCGGTGATGAATGCCATAGACTTTGTTAACAAGCGCCCCAGACATGAATCTCGCGATTAGATCAAATAGCTCTGCCGGGCGATCTATGCCTATGTCTGTCTAAAAATTCTTTTGAATATCTATGCTAAAGGATAATAAAGGCGATGCCGCACAACTTTGGCGTGCAAAGCACGCAACCGGATTTTTTTAAAACTAGGCACTTTTGCCGCGAATATACATTGATATTTAGGGCAATATTAACGAAGTTTGGCGAGGAATACGCAGGTGATTTGTGAGCCAAGCCGTTAAGCGTGGGCTGTACGGTGTCGACTAAACTAATCTTTTGATTTTAACAGGTTTTCTGTCAGAGTAAAGGATAAGAGTGAAAAAATCTATA
This sequence comes from Eubacterium sp., assembly GCA_031271685.1. Taxonomy (GTDB): domain Bacteria; phylum Bacillota; class Clostridia; order Oscillospirales; family Ruminococcaceae; genus Ruminiclostridium_E. The sequence continues at coordinate 26,163 of JAISVH010000053.1, forward strand.
GGGCGGCCTTAGGTCGCCCGTTCTTATCAAAAAAATCATATTTTTAATTTCAAACATCTGCGGCGGAGCCGCTTCCAGTGTTTTAACAAGCGTCAGCGGGGGATTGATAATCACCCGCCGCCTAAGAGGAGGGGACATCAACGCGGTTATAGCAAATAGCGTTTTTATGGAAATAAATACTATAAAAACGCCAACGCCGATACCGCTATATATTGAATCGGTCTTTAATAGTCGCTACTGATGTATCTGCGATAATATATCGATTGCTGTCGTCATAATTATATAAAGGAACATAATTCTCGGCAATGTTATAGCTGTATTGCGTTGTATAGAGATAAGCTGATTGATTTTCGGTAAAGTCTTCCATTTTATAATTTGTGTCAGTAGTGTTGACAAGCTTTCGCGCGTATGATTGCAGCTCGGCGGCGGTTTTGTCTCTGCTATTTTCGTTCATAAAACCTGCGGCTATGGTTGCCAAAACCACAGCGCTACGGTTTTCATCTTGACCGTCTTCGGAAAATGTTATATAATCATATACTTCTTGCCCGTTAAAGCTTTGCGTTCCGGATTCGAATATCGTTTGGTCGCCGGATTTAAGGTCATAAGGGACATTGGCGGTGACCTCTCCGACCAGGTCTATAAAATCTGTAAGCGCTGTTTTGTCAAACTTAAAATAATAATCACAATTTACCCCAATGGTGTTTTGAATAGCTGTAATAATTCCGGTTGCTCCCGATTTTGAATAAATTTCAGACAAATCTCCCGAAACTCCTCCGGCTTTTGAATAAAGCCGTTTGTCAATCGGCACTAGAACCAGAGCGTCATCGCGCGGACGATAGTTCGCCAACAGGTAATAGTCGGGCACTCCTCCTTTGGCTTCTGACATCATAAATATAACGTTGGTATTAAAAGATACCTCCGGACGGTAATCTGCTATTCCTATGGCTGAGAGGTTGGAACTTTGCGGTTCTGGGAATAGAACGTCTCTCATGCTTAACACGACTAATAATAAGACGATCGATGTCAGAATAAATGTTATAAGATAGATATACCAGTTACTGCGTCGTTTAACGGTCTTTTTTTCGGCCATTTCTCAATTTTCCTTTCTTGGTTCAAATATCTGCGGCATAGCCGCTTCCAGTGGGGAAATGAACGCGGTTATATATCGGCAATATTAATTTTATTTAAATTCTATCATATTTTTTTAAAAATTTCAATATATTCAAGGGGCGACTTTATGAATTTTATAAAAAGGGCGTGGGCGGAGATTGATATTTCTGCCCTTAGAAAAAATATAACCGCCTTAAAAGCCGTTGCCGGCGAAAAAGAAGTTATCGCTGTGGTAAAGGCGAACGCTTACGGACATGGCGCCGGGATAGTCTGTCCCTCGCTGTGGGAGGAGGGTATACGATATTTTGCCGTTTCAAATATGTATGAGGCACTGGAGCTGAGAGAAATACTGCCGAATGCGGAGATCATAATATTCGGGTATGTTGACACAGAGCATATTGAGGATAATGATTTTATCTACACGGCGGGGAGCGTTGAATATGTTGATAAGCTAAGTAAATATGCACAGTCGCGCGGGACAAAATTGCGCGTTCACATAAAGTTGGACACCGGAATGGCACGAGTCGGGGTAGACGGAGAAAAAGAGCTTGAATCCATTTTACGCTTTTCAGGGCTTGAATTTGAGGCGGTTTATACTCACTTTGCATCTGCGGAAAGCTATTTACCGGTTGATATGGAATATACCAAAAGACAACAGAAAATGTTGACGCAGACGACAAACTCCGCTATAAATGCCGCGAGCGTGAAAAGTGAATTGTCGTCTTTATTAAATCGTAAGATGAAAATACACTCTCAAAACAGCGGTGGAATGCTCTGTCACCGTGAGTTTGAGGGAGATTTTGTGAGGGCGGGCATCTCCATGTATGGATATCATCCAAATCCGGCAATTAAAGACGCTCCGGTTCTTTATCCGGTTATGACGCTTAAGTCGTTGGTTTGGCAGGTAAAAGACATACCGAAAGATACTTATATAAGCTATGGCAGGACTTTTAAAAGCGAAAGAACCATGCGGGTTGCTGTAATACCTATCGGTTACGCTGATGGATACTCAAGGGCTTTATCTAATAAGGGAGCCGTATCAATAAAATGTAAGTGCGCGCCTGTGTTAGGTCGGGTATGCATGGATCAAATAATCGTTGATATAAGTGAGATCGACGGCGTGCGTACTGGCGACGAGGTCATTGTTTATTCTAATTTATATGAGTATACAGATGTTGAAAATATATCCGAAAGCCTTGGCACAATAAGCTATGAGGTGCTTTGCAACGTTTCCGCGAGAGTTCAGCGGATGCAAGTGGATAATGGCGTTGATAGTTGTTAGCTTACCTTGCTGCATAGTCAGTCGCTCGCCTTAGGTGTGCTAGCAGGCTTTGCCCGCTGTTTAAAAAAACCTTTATGGTTTTTAAATTGCCTAACTATATGTTAAATTAAATTTATTGTACACAGTTAAGAACGGAGGGATCTTTTATGCTTGCATATGCAAAACCTGAGCAAAAAAAGAAAGTGAACGTTCAAAGCAAAGGAATTAAAACGACTTCCTCGTCACCTAATTTAACAGGCATAGCTGATGGTCTTAAATCGCGATTCGAGACCTTTTCGGGATTTTCGTTCAATGATGTTCGGGTGCATTATAACTCTGGCAGACCGGCTCAGCTGCAGGCATTGGCATATACGCAGGGCAACCAAGTGTATATCGCTTCGGGGCAGGAAAAGTATTTGAGCCATGAATTAGGGCATGTCGTGCAGCAGAAACGGCAAGCCATTCAGCCATTATTGCGCGCTGACAATATCAATATCAATAATGATGAACGACTGGAATCTGAAGCGGACAAAATCAGCTATTTGATTAATCGGGGCGTTTCAGAGGTTGGCTTGAAGGATAATGGGGATCACAATTTAAGAATCGGACATGCGCCGTATTCTGTTAATGTCGTACAGTGTGCTGAATACTGGCCTGTAAATGAACAAAATAAGCCGACGGCAAGTTTAGTCGCAATTCCGGTTGTCAAAAACCGATATGCCAAGCGAGGTGTTGGCAACATTGGAGTTGCAGCCTCAAATAACAGACTGTACGGAAGCGTGAGAGAGGGTATCGCCGCGATAAAGCCGCTTAACGGATGGAATGATCCCAATGGAGTATGTATTAGGATGCAGACGCTTGGAGATCAAGACTCAAAAGGAGAGTATCGTTATAACCGCAATGAAGCAGCCGCAACAGATCAAGATATTGAGATTGGAGTCATTACGCCTGTTATTCCTAAGCACACCCAAGACAATAATTCAAAATTATCTATAATTACCAGAAACGCAAATGGTACTGACAAAGTGGAAAAAGCGGAACGCAAAATGCAGCACCTTCATTCTGCAACAATTCATTTTGGAAATATAGGCTCAAAAATACATCCTGCTCCGACACAGCCGACTTATACACGCACGCCGGGGACGGAACACTTTTTTCTTTGTTTTTTTTAAGGCAATACCGCACAGCTTTGGCGTGCAAAGCGCGCAGTAAGATTTTTCGTTAAACTAGGCAATTTTGTCGCGAATATCCGCTGATATTTAAGGCGAAATTAACGAAGTTTAGCGAGAAATACGTAAGTTTTACTACATGGCCTATTGCGCTTTCAATGATTTTATGTTATAATATATTTTAATTAGGATTTTTAAAGGCGGTGATGTAATTGGCTTTTGAGAATGTAGAGGGAATAAAGGTAATATCGCATCAAGATAACCGTATATTTCTTATAGGCGACTATTTTTCCGTTTATGAGGGGGATTCCCGAGTTCCGGTCATATATGAGTGGACCGATGTAAAATCCGTTACGGAAAACAAACATGGATTTATTTTTTTGATGCAAGACGATTCGCTTTATAAGATAGGTAAAACTTTGATAAACGGCGTATCCAGACAGCTTAAGCTAAGGGCAATAGTTGAAGGTAATATCGCTAAATATCCATATATTGAACATCGTCATCAAAAAAGGGTTCTGCCGGCAAAAACCCATTACACAAGCTGTGATATGCCCTCGCGCGCCTATTCTTCAAAGGGAGTTTATAACGAAAAGGAGATAAGCTACAGCAATGTTACTTTGCTGAATATTAGGTTGGGCAAGCTGTTTATTGTTGTGGGCATCATTATAACTTTAGCGGCTTTTCTTTTTTGCATATTTGTTATTAAGGATGTGGCGTTAAATTTAAAATATTATATTCCGATTTCGGTGTTTTGCGGGGTAATTATCGCGATGTTTATTTATATCGCCTGCGCGATAGTGGCAAAATATATCTATTCTTCACTGGCGAAGGTCGATGTTACGTTGGATCAGGAAATAACATTTGTGATAGCCGAGGAAGGTTTTTCGGCCATTGAAACGGAGCTTCACAGCGGGTTTGATCTTGTTCGATGGGACGAAGTAGCGTATTTTGTAGAGACTAATTACGTGTTTATTATATATAAGAATAAAAGAGCGGTATTTTGGCTTCCTAAGAGACTTTTTACTAAGGACAGGCAAAAGGAAATCTCTAATTTTATTGCTGCCAGACTAAATCAAAAGTAGGTGTATAATGAGCTCTGCGATTAATACCGCCCTTATGACAGTGGGCGAACGTGAGTTTTATCTGGTCGATGTTAAAGATTCTTTGGGGTATATAGGGGTAACTCCCATCACATCTAGCGCTGTTGAGAACGATCGCAGTTCGGAACAGGAATTGTTTTTTATTTGCGACGAGCCGATAATAAACGTTATAAAAAATAACAAGACCGATCCTTACGCTAATAAAATGCTTTCACAGGTGGGAAGTATACATGCCTGTAGCCCGGCGATACGCAACATGTTGGAAATGGCTTGTGAAAGCTATTTTTCAAATCCCACACTGCCGTGCCTTATAAAAGCGGTCCAACCTGTTTTGGAATTGGTTTGTCCGGGACTTTATGTTGTACATGCGGGAAAAATGCTTCAAAGCGATGGCGCGGGAAATTTTTTTTGGAACGCTTACAGTATGCGACATGAAGTATATGGAACCGGCGATTATAACAGCGTTATCGGTCGTGAAAATAACTATACCCCTTGTTTTTTGATACCATCCTGCGCTTCCGGCGAATATACTGATTCTATGCTTCGCGCACCGACCGAAAAGATAAAAAGCGGTAAAAAGGTGGGAGGTCTAGTAATACAGCTTTCCGGAATGTTTTCGGTGCTTTTAAGCGGACATGCTGCCGCATCGGCGGCACTTTTGCAAAACGCCGAGTTTTCGTGTATAATATTAGAGCCGATCCGTGACATATTGTATGAGGACACGGAGAGAGCTGAATCGTTGGGGCATCAGCCAAAGCCGATCGCATTATCCTGCCCATTTGTTAAAATACCGCTTGAAGCCGTTCCTGAAGACATGATGGAAAGCTTTTTGTTAAGGCGTAAGCATAAAAAACCGTTTAATTACGACCTGCTTAAGTCGAAGATACGTTCCGGAAGAGGTAGCGCGCGTCGCGCTTTGCCTCATGAACTGAGTGAAAAAGCTGAAGCTTTGCCTGATTGCAGCATGATAGAATCCGCAAACGCGCTTCAAAGTCTTTCGGAAGGACAGATCGACGCGCTTCTTGCTGGTGAAATCGCGTTTGAGGGGCAGACGATTGTTTCGAATAATTATTATAACAGCATTGTTGTTGCGTGTAATTATTTGCAGTATACCGATTTTGAAAGGTTTATAGATTTTGCGCTAGCAATTATCGGGTCAGGCGATTTGTCCGCGGTTCATAAATATGTGCTTGAACGCTTGTCGCGTATAATGAACAGTAAAATATATCGATATCTTAAGTCTATAAGGGAGACTGGCGATAGTTCGTATCAAGAGGTGATGCCGTTTATTCAGAGTTATATATCGCATTACGACGGAATTGCCGAACGAGTTCAAACAGATTCTAGCCGGTTGAATAAGGAAAAAAACAAAGACAATGCGGAAGGTTTGGCAAAAATGGAAGCATTTATAAAAAAAGCAAATCGGTAATTAACAATTTTAAAATACTATGATGAATCGGATTATTTAGATAATTATATAATAAGACCATCACGACTCCTTACGAGTCTTTTGGCGTAAGGTCGGTCGGACAGCTTTTCCTTTTGGGTATATGATTTTATTTATTGAGTTTTTATTGACTATAGGTAAAACGGATATAACCGCGTTCATATCCCCGCCTTTTAGGAGGCGGATTCCATGCTGACGATTGTTAAAACACCGGAAGCGAATCCGCCGCAGATGTTTGAACACGGCGCAAAGCGCGATACGCCCGGCACCTAAATTAGGCACCGGACGGTGAGCGTTTTTGTGTGGTTCATTTTCTTAAAAACGCAATTTGCTATAGTTTAAACAATTCTTTTGTATCTCGCGCTATTAAAAGTTCTTCATTAGTCGGAACGACCCAAACTTCTACTCTTGAGGACGCAGATGATATCTTTGTTAAAGTTCCCCTTGTTTTTAAGTTTAGATCGGTATCGATTTCAATCCCGAGATAGCTCATGTCTGAGCACACGTCGCCGCGGACTTCGTTATCGTTTTCTCCGATACCTCCTGTGAAAATAACTGCGTCAAGCCCATTCATTACAGCCGTGTAGGCTCCGATATATTTTTTAATGCCGTATCTGAGTATTTCTGCCGCAAGCCTGGCGTTTTTATTCCCACGTTCGATCGCCGCGCCGATGTCACGGTTGTCTGAAAATCCGCCCACGCCTAAAAGACCGGATTTTTTATTTAGATAATCATCCATTTCTGAAGGACCGTATCCCATTTTTTTCATTATAAATGTAACTGCCGACGGGTCAACTGAGCCCGAGCGTGTCCCCATAAGTATCCCATCGAGGGGAGTAAATCCCATAGAGGTGTCCACTGACTTTCCGCCATCGATCGCTGTTATTGAAGAGCCGTTTCCCAAGTGGCATGAGACGATTTTAAGATCTTCAATATTTTTGCCTAAATTTTTGGCTAAGCTCGCCGAAACAAAGCGGTGAGAGGTGCCATGAAAACCGTAACGCCGGACGTGGTATTTTTCATAACATTCATAAGGCATACCGAACATATAGGCTTTTGCCGGCATTGTTTGATGAAAAGCGGTGTCAAAAACCACAGCTTGAGGCACGTTTTCCGGGATGACTTTTTTGCAGGCCCAAAGCGCAAGCGCGTGAGGATGGTTGTGAACCGGAGCAAGCTCGCGGAGGTCGTCGATTTTTTGAATGACTTCTTCGGTCACTTTGGTGGTTTTGCTGAACACTTCAGCTCCTTGTACGACCCTGTGACCGACCGCTTTTATCTCGTCCATCGCGCCGATAACCGCTGCCTTTCCTTCAGTAAGAGCCTTGACCACCCGTTCAAATGCCTCGGTGTGGGTGGGGAAGGAACATTCTTCTTTAAATCCCCTGCCGTCGAACGCGGTGTGCGAAATTATCCCATCTATACCTATTCTTTCGCAGTTGCCTTTAGCGATCACCTCCTCGTTTTCCATTTCAATGAGCTGATACTTAAGTGAAGAGCTTCCCGCGTTGATTACTAAAATTTTCATTTTATTATGGTCCTTTCTTTATATCATTATTGTTTTAATTTTATACTATTTTAGACAAAAAATCAATATAGTTTTTATTTTTTTTAGAAGCAGGAGACTTTTTATGGAGTTAGGAGCAGTTATCTGTGAGTATAATCCTTTTCATAACGGGCATAAATATCACGTTGACGAAACGAAAAAACGGTATGGCATAACACATATGGTTGCCGTTATGAGCGGCGGCTTTACGCAGCGCGGAGATGTAGCCGTGTTTGATAAATGGCAAAGATCTGAAGCCGCTATTAAAAATGGCATTGATCTTGTTATTGAACTGCCGGTATCCTATTCGCTTGCCTCTGCCGAGCAATTCGCCATGGGAGCCGTGACGCTTCTTAATAAGCTAGGTGGCATAAAATATTTGAGCTTTGGAAGCGAGTGCGGGAATATAGATTTGTTGTCTGAAACTGCCGGAGCGGTTCATTATGTATCTGAGCAAGAGGAATTTAGGGCTTTGCTCCGCAGGGGAGAAAGCTATCCAAAGGCGCTGCAGACAGCGGTTTCGCGCTTTTATGAAGACGATGTCGCCAATACGCTTGCATCCCCAAATAATACCTTGGGTATTGAATATCTTAAAGCGATAAACGAAACCGGTTCATTTATAAAACCTGTGACCATAAAGAGAAAAGGCATTACACATGACAGCGACACTGGTTCTGAAGGTGTTACAAGTGCTTTAAAACTCAGGAAGATGATAGCTAGCGGGGAAGATACGACGGAATTTTTGCCGTATTCTTACAGCGGAGACCACGCTTTTATAGATCGTATTGAGACGGCGGTATTATCAAAGCTTCGCACACTTACCCCTGATGATCTGATAAAAGTACCTAACGCGCAATCGGGTTTGGAAAACCGTATTTTTAGAGCGGCGCAGCGCGCTAAAAGTCTTAACGAGTTATTTTTCCTGACAAAAACCAAAGCGTTTACTATGGCGCGCATTAGAAGAGTAATTTTAAATGCGTTTTTAGGTATCAGAAAAATTAAAGATTTGCCCGCATATATAAGAGTGTTAGGAATGAATAGCCGCGGCAAGGAAATTCTAAGCGCCGTTAATCCTGAACTTCCTGTTGACACAAGCCTTTTCGCCCTGTCAAAGAATTCTGCTTCCGCGCGCAGGCAAGCAAATCTCGAAAATTTTTGCGGAAATCAATACGCGCTTTGTTTTAAAACACCACTTCCTTGTGGGTTGGATTTTACACATAAGCCGGTCATACTTTAAAAATCGGAGAAATTGAGATGTTAGATTTAATTATACTGGGAGCGGGACCGGCAGGACTTTCGGCTGCTGTTTATGCATTGCGAGCCAACATAACGCCTAAAATTATCGGACTCAATCGAAGCGCGCTTGAGGATGCGATGGAAATAGAGAATTATTTTGGATTTAGTAATGTTATAAGAGGCTCTGAACTTTTAAAATTCGGAAAAGAACAGGTTTTGCGTTTGGGAGGAGAAATAACCGCCGAGGAGATAGTCGGGGTTAGCTGGAACGGGCATTTTACTGTAGTAACAGATAAATATGAATATGAATCTGAAGCGGTAATTTTCACATTGGGTAGCGCTCGTAAAAACGTTGAAATAGATGGGATTAAAAGGTTTAAAAATAATGGCGTAAGTTTTTGCGCGGTCTGCGACTCTTTTTTTTATAAAAATAAGACCGTTGGGGTTTTAGGGAGCGGTGAATATGCGCTGCATGAGGCAAAAACGCTGCTAAATGTTACCAAGAAAATTTTTATAATGACCAATGGGGAAAACCCTATGACTGATTTTTCAGGTATGGAGATAATCAAAGAACCGATCGCAGCGCTTTTAGGAGAAGAAAAACTGTCGGGCGCATTGCTCAAAAATGGTAAAAGAATTGATTTTGACGGATTGTTTATTGGATTGGGCACAGCGTCTTCTGATAATCTTGCATCTTCTTTAGGGATAATAACTGAAAAGGGAAAGATAATGGTTGACAGCAACATGAAAACAAATTTAGCAGGATGTTTTGCTGCCGGAGACTGCGTACCCGGGGTAATGCAGGTGTCGGTAGCGGTAGCCGAAGGTTGTAAGGCCGCTCTGTCGGCGGTTGAATTTTTAAAGATAAAAGGAAGCGAGAATTAAATTATGGCTGTTGTGGTATTGAATAAGGATAATTTTGAAAGTGAGGCGTTAAAGTCAAAGAAAAAAGTTTTAATTGATTTTTGGGCACCATGGTGCGGACCTTGCAGAATTCAAGGGCCGATCGTTGAGGAATTTTCTAAGGAGCATAAAAAATATAAGGTTTGCTCATTAAATGTCGATGAAAACAATGAATTGGCTGAAGCTTTTGAAATTAGCGGCATACCGACGATCGTTGTTATTGAAAAAGGGGAGATAATCGAAAAGGCGGTCGGTGTTCAGGGAAAAGAAGCGTTGATTGAAATGATGGAAGCAAAAAAAGCGCAAAAGGATTCGGCGAAGCGAAAAATCAACCGTTTGGGCGGAGAGAAAGAAAAAAATGAAGCAAATCCGGCACCTGAAATCAGCAGAAATTCTAAAATGTAAACCTAGGATATTCGTTCTCAAATAAAGTTGAAAAAAGTTCTTGACAAATTATAAATAACGTGATAAAATATTATTGCTGTTCTAAAGACAGCAGGTCGCGAAAGCGCTAACGGACTTTGATGTTCGCCTGCCGAGGAATGGGGTAAATATTGATTTTACGCCTTTTTCTGCCTTTAGCGGGAAAAGGCTTTTTATCTCCGTATTAATGAACAGTGATTATATAACAAAGGAGGGGAATTTATGCCAAGTGAAAAAATTCTGCAGAGCAAAGAAGCGTTTGTTAACGATTTGGCAGACAAGCTTAAAAAATCCGCCTGCGGCGTTTTGGCCGACTATAAAGGAATAAATGTTGCCGATGATACAAAGCTTCGCCGAGAACTGCGCGAAAATGGTGTTGACTATTTTGTCGTTAAAAACACGTTGCTTAAAAGGGCTTTTGAAAAAGTTGGGATAGAAGGGCTTGACGATCTGCTTGAAGGTGCGACGGCTATCGGTCTTTCAGAAGAAGATATTATAATCGCGCCTAAGATTTTGTTTAAACAGAGCGACGCTTCAGGAGAAAACTTTAACATTAAGGGCGGATTTATAAACGGAGTTGCGGCTCCTCTGTCAGAACTTGAGGAATACGCTAAGCTTCCGTCTAAAGATGTTTTACTGTCAAAGCTTTTATTTATGTTGCAGTCTCCTATGCAGAGAATGGCTATCGCTATAAGTGAAATAGCGAAGAAAAACGGCGAAGACGGAGATGTTGCATAGTCTCAGCGCTAAAACGTTATTTGTAAATTATATTTATGGAGGAAATAATAATGGCTTCAGAGAAAGTATTGGCAATGGTTGAGGAAGTGAAAGCTTTGACCGTTTTAGAACTTAATGAGCTTGTGAAAGCCCTGGAAGATGAATTTGGAGTTTCAGCAGCGGCGATGGTTTCAGCAGGACCCGCAGCTGGTCCCGCAGCGGCGGTCGAAAAGACCGAGTTTGACGTAATACTCGCTAGCTTTGGTGATTCGAAAATGAATGTTATAAAGGCAGTTAAAGATCTTTGTGGTCTTGGTCTTAAAGAAGCCAAGGAATTTGTTGAGTCCGCTCCTAAGCCCGTTAAAGAAGGCATTTCAAAAGCTGAAGCTGACGAGCTTAAAACAAAATTAGAAGCGGCCGGCGCAACGATTGAAATTAAATAGTATATTTTTTTAATTTCGCTCGAAGGGTTTGCCGTCACAGCGATTTATAGGCAAATTCTTGCGTGGGATGCCGTGAAGCCGTAGGCTTCATGGCATTCTTTGTCGTGCGGGCACTTTTTGTAATATTTCAAACATCTGTGGCGGAGCCGCTTCCGGTGTTTTATAACCGCTTTTTATGGGAATGAATCCCATAAAAACGCTCGCCGCCGATGGAGTTGCATCGCCCAACAGAAAATTCTATGTTAGGCTCATGGAAGGGTAACGATTATGTTAAGAGCAGCTATAAAATCCGAACTTATAGCTTCCGCTAACGAGCAATGGGAAAAGATATGGAAAGTAATCGACACTTTGCTTGTTGAGGCGCAGGCTGTTGCCTTCGCTTTGCCGACGAGCACCTTTGCTCTGTTATATCTCGCCGCCGTCAGTCTGTTCGCGGTAGTTTTAACTTTTTATGACAAACACGCCGCAAAAAAAAACATATGGCGGGTAAAAGAACGAACGTTGTTTATTTTTGCGGCTTTGGGCGGCTCGGCGGCTATTCTTTTGACGATGCTTGCTATTCGGCATAAAACCCGTCACGCTAAGTTTATGGTTGGGATACCTCTGATACTTGCTTTGCAGATTGCTGTAATCGTGTTAGCGTTTGATTCGCGGCTCGCATAATCAGGAACGAAGTTGAATCAGAAAAATCAATTGTAATTATTTTAGTTGGTCAGTTTAAAACACTAAATGCGTTTTTAAGACGAGGCATACGTCGCGTGCCGCCGAAGCGTCGAAGGCGGCCTTGCCTTGTTACATAGTCAGTCGCGCACCTTAGGGTTGCCAACGGGCAAATCCCTCTGTTTCAAAACCCTTTAGGGTTTTGAAATTGACTGACTATACATTGAAATTTATGAAGGGAGGAGTCATGTTTAGAAAAATTATATACGGAAAGCATATAGCGTTTTTGGCAAGCATGCTTATCGCAGCATTGTTTTCGGGGTGCCACTCCGAACCTGCGCAGAACGGATCAAAACCGAACGAATTCACGCAAATTGCCGAATACCGAAAAATAACGATGGAGCAGGCCAAGGAAATTATGGACGGGGAAGAGGAGCACATATTGCTTGATGTCCGTACTGATGGGGAATGGAAAGAAAATCGCATCGAGGGGTCTTTGCTCATACCGGATTATGAAATCATTGACCGTGCCGCAGATGAACTGCCTGATAAATCTGCTTTGATACTGATTTATTGCCGCAGCGGACGCAGAAGCGCGGACGCGGCAAACTCTCTTGTGGATATGGGATATATGAATGTCTATGACTTCGGCGGAATTATAGACTGGCCTTATGAAACGGTTGGAGGAAGCGAGGCGTAATCATCATAAATTCAAAAACCTGTTGTGTAGCCGCTTCCAATGCTTTAACAAGCGTCAACATGGAACTCGAGGGGGATATGAACACGGTTATATATCAAAATACGAAACATGCTACACTGCAAAACGCTGGGTAACGTAACAGGACGGATTCATCTTTTGTGTTTTTTATTAACATTGTAAATAAAATGTAACTTATATGTTAAATTCAGTTTCTTTAATAAATAATAATTGACAAATATAGTTGCAAGTACTATAATTAAATAAAAATTGATTTTATGACAAGACAAAGTTAAATAATAGTTTGTTTTGAGTTTAATTCACTATTTAAATCTATAAATTTTTATTTGCGGTGAGGTGTTTATGAAACTAAAAAGTTTAGGGCTAAAAATATCACTTATTGTAGCGATGTTCATTGCGGTTATCATCACAACCGTACTTTACATATCCGTTACTAAGGTAAATGCCATGGTTGATAATTTTGCCGTTGAAAACGCAAAAACCGCAAATAATGTTTTTGCTTCTTCAATGCAATCAAGGTTAAACGACGCTCTTGTTTATGCGGAGCGCGCAGCCGGTTCAAAAGATATTGTGGAAGCGATGACTACCGGCTATGTAGGAACACTTGAAAGCTTGTTGCGCGGAGAATATATGCAGGATTTGGATATAATCTCAATTTGCGACGTGAATGGAAACGTTTTGGTGCGCGGGCACAGCGATCAAAAGGGAGACAATGTTTTAGACCAAAAAAATATAGCTTCGGCTCTTGCGGGAAAGCCTTTAGCTGTTATTGAAAAAGGCTTGTTGACCGGGCTTGCCGCCAGAGGAGGAGCGCCGATTTTTGACAGGGGAGGACGAGTTATTGGCGCAGTAAGCTGCGGATATGATTTATCAAAAACTAAATATGTTGATGCTGTGAAAGAATCAAACAATTGTGAAGTTACTATCTTCGACGGTGACACAAGATTTAATACAACGCTTATTGATGAAAAGGGTAATCGTGTTGTTGGCACTCCTGCCGGAGATGAAGTAATAGAACAGGTTTTGAACAAACAGCAGAATTTTTCATTGCGCACGTCTTTATTTGGGAGTAACTACGCGGCTTATTATTCGCCTTTAATTGTCGATGGGGAAGCTGTAGGAATGTTGTTTGCCGGCGTTAACATTGACAGTATGTTGGAAAGTCAGAGTGAAATGCTGAACAGCGTGATTGTAGCGGCGATAGTCGCAGGCGTTTTAAGCGTTATCATAATATTTGTTTTTAGTATGTTTTCGGTGAGCAAACCGCTTAGAAAAATTGGTGTTTTTGCCGATAAGATTCGTTCCGGGGACATTGGATTATCTTCTGGTTCTTCATCAGTTATTAATATACGTTCCGCAGACGAAGTAGGGGTGCTTGCCCGAACGCTGGAACAATCTTATCAGCAGCTTCAGGGTTATGTGAGGGAGATAGAGGGGAGAATGAAGGACTTAGCGTCTGGAGATTTTTCGCATGAAAGTACATATCAGTTCCAAGGAGATTTTATTCTTATCAAGGATTCGATAAATGACATTACCCGAAATTTGGATAGGACAATTAAAGAGGTCAATAATTCGTCGCTGCAGGTGTCGAGCGGGTCAAGACAAATAGCAGATGGCGCTCAGGCACTTGCGCAAGGATCCACCGAGCAGGCGGCAACGGTTGAGCAGCTTTCGAGTTCCATTATGATTATCGCCGATAAAACTAAAACCAATTCTGAAATGACTGATAAAGCCGCTAAACTTTCGATTTCTATCAAGGAAAAGGCGGAGCGCGGCAATCGGCAGATGAGTGAAATGATGAAGGCCGTGGAAGAAATAACGGCCGCTAGCAGTCAGATTGAAAAGGTTATCAAGGTAATCGATGATATTGCGTTCCAAACCAATATTTTGGCGCTTAACGCGGCGGTTGAAGCAGCGCGTGCCGGATCGGCCGGGAAAGGCTTTGCGGTGGTAGCCGAAGAGGTGCGCAACCTTGCTTCAAAAAGCGCTGAAGCAGCAAAAAATACCGGCGGACTTATTGCAAACTCGATTGAAAAAGCAAATTTGGGGTTAAATATTGCCATCGAAACTTCTTCTTCACTTAAAGAAATCGTGGAAGGTATAAATGAAAGCACGGAGATAGTCAGAAATATAGCGATATTATCCGATGAGCAGGCCGCTGCTGTGGCAGAAGTCAACACCGGAATTAACCAGGTGGCGCAAGTGGTTCAGCAAAACTCGGCAACCGCTCAGGAAAGCGCCGCAGCAAGCGATGAAATGAGCAGACAAGCCGATGCTTTGGAGGAACTTATTTCCCGTTTTAAACTCTGAGGATATAGGAATGGACTCTTGCGAAATTACTTCGTGTTAATTTTTGCTTAAATATAAAATTATATAATAATAAAACCCCTTATGAACTCATATAATTAGGAAATGATGCATGAAAGGGGTTTTTGTATGAGATTTTTTGACAAAAACAGAAAGAAAAATATGATAAATGCGTTTGCCGGGATCACAGCGGTTTGCATTTCGCCGACTATTTCGGGACTGATAATAAACCATGTCGGTCATGTATCTGATTCTGTGGGAAATGCTATAGTTCAAGTCATGTCACTACCAGTGCCGGAGCAGGTAGGTCCACTTTTAATAAATCCCGTTTATCCGGATAGGCCGGGTTATGATGATATTAATGATAAACAAATATTGAGAACCAATGAATATGATAAAAGCACGGATAATTTAAATACCGGAAGTGAAGGCGAAAATACGAATAAAGGGATTTCGGAAAAACCGGACGGCGTAATGTCATTTAACATGTCGGAATTTAAAGACGATATCAGTGTTTATGACGGCATGGACGGTAAGATTATAAAAAACACCTATCTGCCTATTGAAGGAGATAACTATATAAATCTAAAAATGGGCGGACAAGTTCGCAACACTACCGATTTGCCGAATACATTTGTAAGGGATGTCGTAAATACGCCGCCTGATATTAAGTTGGATAGAGAAAATAATCCAGAAGTTTTGATCATTCACACACACACTAGTGAGTCATTTCAGCCGCCGGAAAGCCGCTATTATGACGGTCAATATTCTAATCGTTCAATCGACTCGAATAATAATGTGGTATCAGTTGGGGCTGAGATCGCCAACGTTTTAAGCGAATACGGAATTTCAGCGATTCATGACGGGACAATACACGATTTTCCCGAATATTCAGACTCTTATAATCGAAGCGCCGTTACTGCAAGCGAACTTTTAAGAATGAATCCTTCAATTAAAATAGTATTGGATATACATAGGGACGCAATAAGCGAAGGCAACGCACCGGTAGCCGCAGTTACCGATATAAACGGCAAGCCGGCAGCTCAGGTTATGATTATTTCCGCAGCCGACGACGGCAATTATGATATTCCAAACTATCTTGAAAATTTGAAGTTGGCTGCATATTTGCAGGAGCGTATGGAAAGAGATAATCCAGGAATCACACGACCTGTTCTATTTCAATACTGCCATTATAATCAGGATTTATCCACCGGTTCACTGTTGTTTGAAATAGGTTCGCATGGAAATACTATCGATGAGGCGGTGTATACCGGCAGACTGATAGGCGAAAGCATAGCGAAAGCTTTGGCAGAGTTGCAGTAATAAGAAGTTTGACTTTTTATTGCCTATGGTTTAACAAGCGTCAGCGGGGGATTGAAAATCACCCGCCACTGACGTATAGTAAATTATAGTAAATTAACTTTAAAACAAGTAAAAATAATTTTCGCAAAACCGTATGTTATTTTGCAATAAATCCGCTTGTGCATATTATAATTGATTGTATGGCCGAATAAATGCAAATCCTTGATTTTCTGCGATGAAGCTAAATTTCCGTGCAAAAATAAGTAAAAGGGTTGACAGATTTTAGTCACTATGGTATAATAAAAAAGTTAAAATGCAGTTGTTGGGGTGTCGCCAAGCGGTAAGGCAGTGGACTCTGACTCCATTATTCGAGGGTTCAAATCCTTCCACCCCAACCAAAATAGACAAATGCGAACCCAGAGCCGATATTCGTCGGCGAGGCGTTCGTATTTGTTTTTCCGTTGCCGATTGATTAAAGCATGTGAGTAAAGAATATAAGCGCTATTGTAATTTGACAAGCAAACTTACAAAACGCAAAAACGTAGAAAAACTTATAATAATTAGATCCTTTTAACATAATTGAAAAAGCGAAAATAGTTAAAAGTGATAACTTGTCAAACGAAAATAGGCCAAAACCGCCAAACCTCATACGGCGCTCATGTTGCTCTCCAACAGCGCACTGTCCTCCGCTTGAGTAAAAGCACTTTTAGTTTGTCTCAGTTTTGTATGATTATTCCATTTACACACTTTTTGTTATAGAACCCAGACGCTTAACGCAAACGGCCAAGGTATTGTCATTTACAAAGATTCCCACTGAATCCCATAAGGCTTCAAGCAATTTACCGCGGGAAAGAATCAGCCTTTATTCTTCGCGAACATTAACAGCAAAAGATATTCCTGAGCGGTTAGGATTAGCTCGTCTTCTCTTTTATAGACCTTTCCTTCGGAAATATGGATTTTTACTTCTCCCAGTGATAATATCGCACCGTTTTGGGTTTCTCTTTCGTTTTTGCGCAGCACCTCTTCGAAGAACCGACTTTATTCTTGCGGTCAGCTCACGAATGCGGAAAGGCTTTGTGATATAATCGTCCGCGCCCATTTCTAATCCTTTTACGGTATTACCTTCATCGTCTTTGCCGCAGCGCGCCACTTTCAGCGGCACTGGTATTATACACCCTTTTTCAGTAAACCGCAACCCCTTATATTTTGTATTTATGATCAATTTGCTATATAACTGCGTTCATGTCCCCTCCTCTTAGGTGGAGGGCTATCTCCCCGCTGACGCTTGTTTAAACATTGGAAGCGGCTCCGCCGCAGATGTTTGAATGTGGTCAGATGTGACCTCACCGGCATACAATAAGTTAATATCAATTTTTGGGGGGAGATTTTTCAGTGATAAGTATTAGTCTGTGCATGATTGTAAGAAACGAGGAAGCTGTGCTAGCGCGTTGCCTTAACAGCATTAAAGAGGCGATTGATGAAATTATTATCTTAGATACAGGTTCCACCGATAAAACAAAATCCATAGCAAGAAAATTTACCGATAAGATTTATGATTTTAAATGGATCGATGACTTTTCCGCAGCCCGTAACGAGGCGTTCTCTAAAGCAACTATGGACTATCAGATGTGGCTGGACGCGGACGATGTATTTCCGCATGAAGAACTCATAAAGCTGATCGCACTCAAGAAACATCTTGATCCATCTGTTGAAATAGTCACAATGAAATACTATACTCATTTTGATGCCCATGGAAATCCTATAAATTCTTCTACACGCGGGCGTCTTTTCCGTCGCGAAAAGGGGTTCCGCTGGGAAGATCCTATCCATGAATTCATTGCGCTCGGCGGCAACATAGTTTTTTCCGATATTGTCATTCATCACATACAGAGTGAAAAAGAAGGGCGTGGAGACCGTAATATTACAATATACAGCAATCTTGAAGAAAACGGCGTCGTGATGACCCCGCGTCAGCTTTATTATTTTGCACGAGAGCTTAGGGATCACCGACAATGGGCAAAGGCCGTATATTATTTTGAAAAATTCCTTAAAACCGAGCAGGGCTGGGCAGAAGACAACATTTCTGCCTGTCATGCTCTGGCAGCTATTTACAATATACTGGGAGACAAAAGCAAGGTATTGACCATTCTGACAAAAGCCTTCACTTACGGTTCTCCGCGAGCCGAAATCTGTACGGAACTGGGTTATTATTACAAGAATGAGCGGGATATAAAGGCGGCGTACGCATGGTTTAAGGTGGCCGCAAATTTGGGAGAACCTGATACAATAGGTTTTATCTTAAGCGATTATTGGGGATATATTCCCAATATAGAGTGCTGTGTTTGTGCGGATGAATTGGGTGATATAGAAAGCGCAAAGATGTATAATGAGCGAGCGGCTATGTATAAGCCAAACGATCCAGCTGTCAAGTATAACCGTAAGTATTTTGACAAAATGTAATTTAAATATCTGCGGAGAAGCCGCTTATGGTGTTTTATAGTAAATTAACTTGAAAACAAGCAAAAATAATTTACGCAATACCGTGTTCATGTCCCCGGCATTCTAAATGGGAGACATTAACGCGGTCATTAAGATACGCTGTTGACATTGAATTTATTCAATGTTAACAGCGTATTGTCGATAAGTCAAACTTCTATATTATGGGTTATTTTTTATCCTGTTGGCTGGCTGAATTTAGATCTAACTTGATTTATTTGTTGTGTTGGAGCTTGCTGCTGTGGGTACCAACCTTTTTGCTCCATTTTTGTAAAGATATCGTTTTGCATTTTGAAGGAGTCGATAAGGTTGGCTTGAAACTGATTGTGAAGGTTTGGGGTGGAGGACTCTTGTGTCGCATAATGATATACGCCTGTTAGCGTTTTTGCGGTTAGCAATATGTCTTCCATATATTCTCTGTCGTTCATTTATATCTGGTATGATATATTCATAGCTAAATCACACCGTTTCCTTTCTAAGATTTGGTTTAGCTGAATGCCCTATGAGGCATACTGGTAATAGCAACCTGCGGACTTTTTATTTTTATTTG
>JAISVH010000035.1 GCA_031271685.1 Eubacterium sp.
CAATCTCCGCTTCATAATGACGACCAGTTCGCCATTAAGCGTGGATTTGACAAAAAAATATCCTTCGGGCTTCTCTCCGCGGTGCTGGCGGCCCCGGTTGTCGAAGAACAAATACACTCTAACAACAGCTTGGGATATGAATGGTCCGTGCAGTTTCATAAACCGCTGTATATAGACGATACCCTTACATTTAAAATAATGATAACAGCTGAGTATAAGTCCATTCATTCCAACGTCACAGAGGTTGTGGTGACAAATCAAAACGGCGAGACCGCCGCCAAAATAAAAGTTAAAAGTAAATTGTTTAAATAATAGGGGAAATAATCAATGGACACGGCTTCAACATTGCCAGGCGCAATAAAATATTACGCCGAAACGACCCCAAACAAAATTTGCCTAATTGAAGGAATGAGCGGAAATCAAATAAGCTATTCCGGTTTTTGGGATGGCATCGCGCGCTTCGCCTCATTGCTAAACGATAAGGGTTTGCGAAAAGGCGACCGGGTAGTTCTTCATACCCATCAAACCATAGACCATATGACGGCGTTTTACGGAATCCAAATCGCCGGCGGCGTCGCCCTGCCAATTGAGCGCGGCGCGTCCGAACAAATGTTCAAAGAGATCTCAGATCATTTTGATGCCCGGTATCTTGTCGCCGCAAAGAATTTTGAAGCCGGACGGGAAGTCATATTGTTCGGTGAACAAAACAATATTCCGGAAACCCAATTCCGGCACACCATGCCGCCGGAAAATGAGCTGGCGGCAATACTGTATACGACAGGAACCACCGGCAAGAGCAAGGGAGTCATGTCAAGCTATAAATGCCGCTATTCAGGCGCGGATAATGTGCGCTATACATATGAAATAAAGCCTGACGATATTGCGCTTATCCCTCAGGTGCTTTCACATTCGGGAGCACTTAGGCGCGTTGAGGCAATGCTTGTGTCGGGAGCGACGGCGGTAATTATGGGCGCCGCAATGTTTTTTGGAAATGTTTTCAGAGCGATAAAAAAATATAATGTAAATATTCTGCAGCTTGTGCCGGCCCAAGTCGCGCAAATTTTAACGTCGGCATCAAAATTGCTGATTGAAACCGCCCCTCAATTCAGAATAGTTAGCGTTGGCAGCGCGGTTATTTCGGAAATGCATAAAGAACAGCTCAGGAGCATGCTACCCGGGGTGCGCTTATTTAACGACTTCGGTTCAACAGAGGCGATAGGTTCGGCATATTTCGAGTGGAGCAAATATCCGCCTAAACCTGATTGCATAGGGATTGAAAGTATTCACTCCCGTATTGTTCTGCTTAACGACAAGGGCGAAATAATGGAAAACGCCTCGCGTGATAATCCAGGCATTATAGCGACAGAGGGAGATACCTTAATGTCAGGCTATTGGAACGATCCCGAGCTTACGGCAAAAGTGTTGATAGACAATCGTTTGGTATCCTCTGATTTAGGCTACCGCGGCGACGACGGTTTTGTTTATATCCTTGGAAGAAGGGATGATATAATCGTCAGTGGAGCAAATAAAATTTCTCCTTATGAAATAGAAGATGTGATGCTTGGCATGGACGTGATAAAAGAGTGCGCGGTCGTCTCGCGTCCCGATCCCATAATGGAAAGCGTGCCTGTTTTATTTGTCGCAATGAAAGACGGCGAGGTATTCTCCGTGTGCGACATACAGCTTTATTTAGAAGCTCGAATTGAGCGTTTCAAAATTCCTAAGCCGAAAAACATAATAAATATCCCCTCTTTACCTCGATCGGACGGAACAGGAAAAATTCTTAGAAAAGAATTGAAAAAAATATTGAAGGAGAAATACAGTGACAACACTAACGTATAACGATTATCTTTCTGCGGTTGACAAAGATCCAGCATATTATAACGGACGATGGCCCTTATATGAAGCGGCGGCAAAATTAGCCGGGGAAATAAAGCCTGAAAGCTGCCTTGAGCTTGGCGCGGGAAGACTTACTATCATAAACGGAGCGGATGTGATGGATTCCTCAGAAAAAACTAAGTGGGGCGCACCCGATAATTTTCGTGGGAAAACAATTATCCACAATGCCGAAATATCGCCGTGGCCGATTAGTGATAAACAATATGACTTATTTATAGCCTTGCAGGTATTTGAACACCTGCATGAAAATCAAAGGAAGGCCTTTGAAGAAGCAAAGCGCATATCAAAAAACATTATTGTCAGCTTGCCGTATAAATGGGATATTCCAAAAAACAAACTTATGTATCCTTCACATCATATGATTGATGAAAAGACAGTCGCAAAATGGACTGAGGGTATTTTCCCTTCATGCGAATCAAAAGTTATTATCGTTCCTTCCTCGGGCGAAAAAATCTCGCTAGGTGAAAAAATTATTTTTATGTGGAAAAATATTTCTTATTAACTTGCCCAATTTTTTTAAAAAGTTTGGCAAGTTAATAGTTGCCATCTATTTCAGTTGCCGCCGTATGCGACGAGCATTTTTGTGGAACTTGCTCCCATATAAACGCAATTTGCTAAAAAAGGAGTGAATAGTCTGCCAATACCATTTAATCGTCCGTCTATCGGACGATCGGAATATGAATATATTAAAAAATCGCTAGACGGAAAGCTTTGCGGAGACGGCAGCTTTACGAAAGAAGCCACGATCCTGTTTGAAAAGGCTACCAAGGCTGCCGGAATGCTTCTTACAACCTCTTGCACCCATGCGCTTGAGCTTGCTGCGCTGCTTTGCGGGATTAGCTCAGGTGACGAAGTTATTTTGCCTTCATACACGTTTTCTTCAACCGCTAATGCTTTTTTGCTTCGCGGCGCGAAGCTTGTTTTTTGTGACATAAAAACAAAAACTATGAATATGGACGAAAATCTTCTGCCGTCTTTAATTACAAATAAAACCAAAGCCATAGTTCCCGTCCATTACGCGGGCGTGGCCTGCGAAATGGACGCTATAAACGAAATCGCAAAAAAATATGGACTTTTTGTAGTTGAAGATGCCGCTCAGGCTGTCGGAAGTTACTACAAAGACAAACCTTGCGGCGCTCTTTCAGATATAGGGTGCTATTCCTTTCATGAAACTAAAAATTATTGCATGGGCGAAGGCGGCGGAATTATTATATCAGACAGAAAAATGCGCGAAAGAGCGGAAATGATTCGCGAAAAAGGAACGGATAGAATCAGCTTTCTTCGAGGCGAAGTGGATAAATACACATGGCGCGAGATTGGCTCGTCTTATTTGCCGTCGGATATTTTAGCCGGGCTTTTATGCGCGCAGCTAACTCGTTTTGATGAGATCATGAAAAAGCGCCTGAGGATATGGAACGCTTATCATGCCGCGTTCGAGCCGCTTGAAAAAAAAGAATGGCAGCGACCGTTTATCCCGGAAAAATGCAAGCATAACGCTCATATGTATTACCTTCTTTCTCCTTCGCCCGGCGAGCGGACAGGCCTTATAGAGTGGCTAAAAAAACGCGGCATAACGGCCGTATCGCACTATGAGCCGCTGCACGCTTCACCAATGGGGATATCTTTAGGATATGGTATAAAAGACTTGCCGTTGACGCTTGATTACGCTTCACGTCTTATACGGCTTCCAATATGGCCGGAAATGGACGACGAAAGCTTGCAAAGAGTTATTGAGAATGTTTTGACTGGTGTGGCGAGAAATATATAAATATAGAAAATTTTAAGAAAGGTTATAAATATAAAACATGAAAAAATTTTTATTTAGTGTTTTTTCTTGGTTATCAAGCCTTGGTTATATAATTTTAGATTTACTTCCGTGGGGGGGGGGCGAAAATTGATTTTTAAATTATTACTTAAAAATTTTGGCAAAAGTTCTTATATTGATTATAAATGTTATTTACGATATATGAAGCAGATCAAAATCGGCAGCAGAACATCAATAAACCGAGACTGTAAATTAATAGCTTCTCATTATTATAAAGACGTTTTTATTGAAATCGGAGATAATGTTGCCATAGGACCCGAAGTTACTTTTTTCGCTGCCGGTCATGATTATCGTCATATTGATTTGCCTGATACGGCGGATAGTATAAAAATCTGTGACAATGTTTGGATAGGGGGGCGAAGCGTTATATTGCAGGGCGTCACTGTCGGAGAAGGAGCGGTCATAGCCGCGGGATCCGTGGTAACAAAAAATGTGGAACCATACACTATAGTTGGCGGAAACCCTGCAAAATATATAAAAGACAGAACCCTAACATGCTAAACATGTAATTCACTTCCATGCTTACACAATTTGCCATAATTAAAGCAAAAAATAAATTAATGGATGGATAACAGATGAAATCTATAATACTCGCCGGCGGACTGGGATCCCGCCTTTTCCCTGCGACTTCCGCCGTGTCGAAGCAGCTGCTTCCAATATATGACAAACCTATGATATATTATCCTTTATCCGTCATCATGCTAGCCGGGATAAGGGATATATTGCTCATATCAACTCCGCGGGACATCGGACATTATGAGCGCTTGTTGGGCGACGGCTCACAATTGGGAATTTTTATAAAATATAAAATACAAAGCGCGCCACGTGGTCTTGCTGAAGCGTTTATCTTAGGCGAGGACTTTATCGGCGAAGACGATGTATGCCTTATTTTAGGCGATAATGTGTTTTATGGTGCCGGAATGAGCACGCTGCTTTCAAAAGCTAAAAATTTAGTTTCCTCCGGATTCGCCTGCATTTTTGCATATCCAGTATCTAACACCTCCGGCTTTGGCGTGGTTGAATTTGACCAAAACGGAAACGCCGTTTCACTTGAGGAAAAACCGGTTGACCCTAAATCCAATTACGCAGTTCCGGGTTTATATTTTTATGGCAACTCTGTATGCTCAGTGGCAAAAAATATAAAACCCAGCCCGAGAGGAGAGCTAGAAATCACTTCGATTAACAACGAATATCTAAAACAAGGCAAATTGCGCGTGATTAACTTGGGTCGAGGCATGGCATGGTTGGATACCGGAACGCCTAACGGACTTTTACAGGCGTCACAGTACGTTGAAGCCGTACAAAATCGCCAAGGGCTTTATGTCGCCTGCCTTGAAGAAATAGCTTATCACAACAGTTGGATAGACAGAAAATCCCTTCTGCAACTCGGAGAACGGCTGAAATCAACTGAATACGGAAAATATATTTTGTCTATTGGCGGGGATAGTATATGAAATCACTTTTGGTAACAGGCGGCGCAGGATTTATCGGTTCCTGTTTCGTTAGAAGGCTTTTAGTATCCTCCCCCGAAAAGCACAATGTCATAAATCTTGACGCGCTCACTTACGCGGGGAATTTAGAAAACTTAAAGCTTGCTGAAAATAATCAGCGCTATATTTTCATAAAAGGCGATATCTGTGACCGCAGCTTGCTAGAAAAGATATTTTCAAAATATGAAATTGACGGCGTTATAAATTTTGCGGCCGAAAGCCACGTTGACCGAAGCATAGAAAATCCTGAAGAGTTTATCCGAACCAATATAATGGGCACGCAAGCGCTGCTAGACGCCGCCAAAAAATATTGGAAACTTAATTCAAGCGACAAATACTGTGCGCAATACCGCGACGGCGTAAAATTTATTCAGGTGTCCACCGACGAGGTATACGGCGAGCTTGGCCCATCCGGTTTATTCAGCGAATCGACTCCGCTTTCTCCAAACAGCCCTTATTCGGCGTCAAAAGCTTCTGCGGATCTGTTGGCTCTTGCCTACCATAATACATTTGGGCTTCCGATTAACGTCACGCGCTGCTCAAATAATTACGGCCCTTATCAATTCCCGGAAAAACTTATACCTTTGATGATAAATAATTGTCTTAACGACAAACCGCTTCCCGTTTATGGAAATGGGCTTCAGGTGCGTGATTGGCTGCATGTTGAAGACCATTGCGAAGCTATTTTAGCTGTTTTAGAGAAAGGTAATAACGGTGAGATATATAACATTGGCGGCAATTGTGAGCGAACAAATATAGAAGTAGTAAAAGCAATATTAAAAATTTTAAAAAAACCTGAAAGCCTTATCTCTTACGTTAAAGACAGACCCGGTCACGACAAGCGTTATGCCATCAACAACGCTAAAATTAAAAACAACTTGGGTTGGGCGCCAAAGCATACGTTTGAAACCGGAATAGATGAAACAATAGATTGGTATCTTAAAAACGAAGAGTGGTTGAATAGGGTTGTAAACGGAAAGTATACAGATTATTATGAGAGGATGTATGGTGAAAAAAATGAATAAAAAAGTTATTAGCCATATATCAAGCTTAATAACGCTGATTATAATAATCGCTTCAATAGCTCCCATCATATATTATGGAAAAGACTCGATCATTACAATACATGATAATTTAGACAGCAACTTAGCGCGAATAAAAATGCTGAAAGACAGTGGTTTGCTCATGGCATTTAACCAACCGACCGGTGTTTTAGGCAACATGTCAACAATTTATTTAGGCCAGTCATATCATATAACCACACTGATTTATTCGATTTTTGATATTTTTACCGCATACGTAACAATATATGTTCTAAAGATATTGATTGGTTTCGGCTCAATGTTTTTACTGTTAACCAAGTTATTTCCGGGAGAACGCAACAGTTCGGTTTTAAAATTAGTTTCTGTCGGTTTTGCTTTAACGCCTTTAATGCTAGGATGGTGGATAGATTCAGCGCCTTTACTTTGTTACTTTTTTATTATTATAAAAGACCTGAAAACCATTAGATTAGATAAAAGAATTTTTCTGCTTTTATTATACCCGGCCATATCTGATTTTGCGCTAACCGGTTTTTTCTTACTGGCTCTTTGGCTTTTAGGAATTATTATACTATGGATAAAAGAAAAGAAATTTAATTTAAGTTTGGCGGTTGGATTGCTATGTTTAACAGCCGGATACATATTGTCTAATTTAAAATTATTTTATTACATGTTGTTTTTGGCGACTCCAACAAACAGGGAGTTACACGTTAATATGCCGCTTGCTTCGCTTAAACAAGGACTTAAAAACGCCCTAAAGTATTTTGCCGATGGCCATTATCACGCTCCAAGCATGGCATTA
Source organism: Eubacterium sp. (assembly GCA_031271685.1). Classification (GTDB taxonomy): domain Bacteria; phylum Bacillota; class Clostridia; order Oscillospirales; family Ruminococcaceae; genus Ruminiclostridium_E. Next base: position 7,057 of record JAISVH010000035.1, read on the forward strand.
AAAGTAATTATACCTGTTGGGGCAATAACTCTTATCTCAGTCATAGTTTTTTTATTTTGTAAAAATGTTAAGAATAGTTATAAAGAACAATATAATAATTTTGCCGTTTATTCTTTTGTTTCAATTATTTTGATTGGAATAATCGGATTCTTTTCTGTTTTAGGTGGGATTTATGACACTGAATATAAGAACATAATAAATGCAATCTTTCCGTTTTTATCCGGATTTAACTGGGGCAGGTTTTGGCAGTTCAATAGAATTGTTTTTTACATATGGTTTGCATATACTCTTATATTATTTTTAAAAATCAAAAAAATACGATTTTTAGCGTATACATTTGCAATTTTACAGATTGCTGTAATTCTGACTTCTCCTGTGCTTTACAATTATGCCGCATTAAATTTAAACCACGATAAGATGGTTCGGCAAGATGATATGTTAACTTATAACGAGTTTTTTGCTGAGGACCTGTTTGAAAAAATAAAGTCTGATTTAAATTATAACGGCGAGGGGGTTGCCGCCGTTGGTTATCACCCGAGCGTATTGATGTACAATGGATTCTCATGTGTTGACGGCTATATAAGCTCTTTCCCTCTGTCAAGAGCCATCGAGTTCCGCGAAATCATCGAGCCGCAGCTTAATTATAACGAGAGTACCCGATTATATTATGATCAATGGGCGGCTAGAATGTATCTTTATTGCGATGAAGCGCCCTATGAGCCTACGAGAAAAAGAATTACCTCCCCCGTAACCATTCGCATAAACACAGAGGCTTTTAAAAAGCTTGACGGAGTATATATTCTTTCAAGAGGAGAGATCGAGAATGCTAAAGAATTAGGCCTTAATTTTATAAATTCTTACACCGATAGAAGCTATATTTACGATATATTTATTTACCTGGCAGTTTAGCCGCAAAATCAATAATTGCCCTTGCCGCGTTTTCCGCTCCATTTTTATCTACTGTTTCAGTTAGTCTTTTTGATTCTAATTTTCGCCTGCTTACGTCGCTAAGCAGGCGTTCAGTTTCTTGTTTTAAAATTTTTAAATCAACATCTCGCCAATTACTTACATTTTTCATTAACCCCATCCTGTCCATATATTCTGCAATGAGAAATTGGTTTTCAGCCTGCGGTATCAAGATTGTAGGCATCCCCAAAGCGGCAAGTTCATATATCATGCTGCCTGCGGCGGTAATTGCTATGTCGCAGCTTTTCATTATATCGACCATTGATTTCGGAGTTTTATATATCAAAATGTTTTCAGATTTTAAAGAATATACTTCATTGTCATGCTTAGTATATCCTCCAAGAACAACATAAAGCTCTATTTCATCAACTGCGCTTAGAGCTTTAATCACTTGCGGAGTCATATTCCTCAAATCAGAGCCGCCGAAACAAATAAACACCCGAAGGTTATTTTCTTTTACCGTGATAGGCGAGGCCTCACGAAACTCGCGGCGAAGCAAAGCGTATTTCCCGCCTAACAGCATGTGCGGTTTCTTGCCGGATAGTTTAAAATCAAGCTCTATGGCATGCAAATTCGCGTTAATCAACACATCACAATTATATGTATATAAAGCGTTGTCGTCATAGCACGCCAATAATCGGCTGTCATCTTTTAGGTTAGATATGTATTCATCATTTACCTGATACGTGTCTAATATTACGACATCATAGCCTTTAAAATCAACAGGCTCGTCTTCACCCTTAAAAAATTCACATGAATGACCCAAAGCGAAGAACGCTTCAGCCAACGCGGACATCCGTACCAAATGCCCGGTGCCGATTTTATCGCTGATGTCAATGCGGAACGCAATTTTCAAATGAATTTTCCCCCCGCTTTAGAGTTCGCTATCTGATTGATTCCTTCATCTAAGGCATCAATCGCAAAATCAATATTTTCTAACGATATCAAATAATCAGGCAAAAACCTTAACACATGTCCCCCGTCAGTCCCTTGTATTATTAAACCCTTCTCAATCATCAACGCATATAAGTAATTATATATTGACCTGTAATCTGAAATACTATCAAAATATAAATCTATGCCCAACATCAAACCTTTACCACGAGCGTTTATAAAATACTTATTCTTTGATTCTAAAGATTTCAATTTACTAAGAAAATACTCGCCTTTATTATTAACATCTAATAGTATATTCGCGCCCTCAATAAATTTAATACCTGAATTAATAATGTTAGCGGCGAATGCGTCATTTTGATGAGAGCTGTAATGCGTGATCCCAAATCCGTCTCTTTTTATAATTCTTTCATTAAACATAGCGATAGAAACCGGATATCCTAAACCAACAGCCTTAGCGCAAGCTATCATATCCGGGACAAAACCATAAGTTTGGTATGCGAACCAATTCCCGGTTCTTCCAAATCCAGTTTGACATTCGTCAAGAATCAATAAAATATCATATTTTATGCATAATCTTCTAACCTCAGCCCAAAATTCTTTTGTGAAGAAAACCATGCCACCAACAGATACTATCGGCTCAAATATTACCGCCGCAATATTATCATTATTAGCTTTTAATAGCTCTTCTAATTTTAAACAAACTCTTTCTATACTATTCTTAATATTTTCAGGCGAATCAATATCCAAAGAATAAATGTCAGTAACAGACGGGAGCGAATATTTGCCGCCAAAAGTAACGCTTTGAGCGCCCAATGTCAGCCCGTGATAGCCCTTGTTAAAACATATGATTCCATTTTTTCTTTTTATTTTTTTAGCATACCTCAAGCAGAATTCCACAACTTCGGCGCCCGTGCTGAGTATAATGCTATATCCTTTCATCTCTTCACTGATTCTATATAAATTTTCAGATGCCTCCAAAACAGTCTTGGACAATATATTTGTGGCAGTGTGTATAATATTTGAATTATCTGAATTTATATTACTAACTATATCATCATTTGAATGACCCAGTACAGTGCAAAACTGACCCGAATTTAAATCCAAATATTTTTTCCCGTTTGTATCATATAAATAACTCCCTTTTGCCCGTTCAATTATAATATTTGAAAAATTGATAATAGGAATAAGATAGTTGTTATTAATCATATTTTATTTCCATCCTATCTGTTATAATTTTGTCCTGCCTGTCCAAATCATACTTCGATGCTCCATCTATTATAAAATAACTCATTTCCCCAGATATATTATACTTTTCAATGCTCACTATACTATCGTTTTTCAAAGCGTATATATTAGAAATTTTGCCAACTTTTTTTGTTTTAAATCTTTTCATTAAAAGCTTTCTATTTTTTTGGGGAGAAAAAGCGTCAATATCGATATACGGATTCTCTACAAACGACATATAGCTTTGCAACATATTTATTCCGGTAGCTAAAGGTGTAAAAATATTATGAAGATTTTCTCCTGACGGTCTAGGAGAAAGCTCAATTATAAAAGGGGTTCCGTCTTCTGAAATAATCATGTCAGAATGAATCAGACAATTATTAATCTCTAGTTCAATTATAGCCTTTTGTATAATATTATTTATTATTTTAAAATTGATTCTATCATCACCGTTAACAGAGTAATAGCCTATACATTTATTATTATTTATAATTTTTTCCCTTAATAAAACTAACTTAAACTCATTATTTAAAACCACACCGTCTACCCCATACTCTGTCCCCGAAATTACATTTTCAATTATATAGTCCTCGTCGAAAGAGAAATTGTTATTAAAATTGTCGCAATAATCCAATTCGGAATATATTTTATATATGTCCCTGCTTCCAGAACCGTACCGCGGCTTTAATATGAAAGGATAATCCAGATCAATGCTGCTTTTTAAAAGCGGTTTTCCTGCCTCTATTAAAAAACAACCACACTGCCTTAAACCTTTTCTATTAAGAATGATGTGAAATTTATATTTATCCGTGCAATTATCGGCGGCAATAAAATTTATCCCGCATAAGTTATAATAGTCGTTTATTTTTCCGGTTGTAATCAAATATCTGCCTATCGGAACCGGCAAAACTATACTGGGAACAATGTCTTTCAATGCACTAATAATCGAATTTTCATTTTTTATATCAACGACATACGAAACATCCGCATAAGATAAACCTGCGGCGCCCGAAAAACCATCAAACGCAATTACGGCATAACCCGACTTTTTTGCTGATTCTATGGCAAAAATTGACTCTTCACTCGCCCCTATAACTAACGCTACTTTATTCATATAAAATCCTTAATTTTGATTGGCGTTCCGGTCGATATGTCACGGCATGCTTTTTTTCCGATTATATCTTCAAAATGCTTTGGCTTTATCCCATAACCGGGACGAATAACGCGAACATTATCAATTGTAAAAACCTCGCCTTTTTTTATGTCTCTTACTGAAAACACTGACCGGCGAGATGCTAGCGATAATTTTTCTGTCTCCGACAGTTCATAGGTTATCTTTCCCTTGGCTTTTGCCGCGTTATTAATGTCATAGACCATTGAAGCAAATTCACGCGGTTCCATCGAGAACTCACTATCCGGATTTTTAATTCCGCGGCTTAAACAAAAGTGCTTTTCCACCAAGCACGCGCCAAGCGCAACAGCCGTAACCGCCGCCGCCGATCCCATTGAGTGGTCGCTAAATCCCACGCGGCAGCCAAAACGTCTCTCCATATCAGTTATGGTTAAAAGATTCATGTCCTCAAAATTCGCGGGATATTCGCTAGTACATTTAAGCAAAATAATCTGCTCTTTCGATAGCCCTTCACCGGTCATAGCATCGATAGCTTCGCCGATCTCTTCTTCATTTCCCATCCCGCATGAAACAATCATAGGCTTGCCTTTTCGGGCAATATATTGAATCAACGGTATGTGAACCAACTCAAACGACGCGACTTTATATGCCTCCACACCCAGGTTTTCTAAAAAGTCGACGCCTTCTTCATCAAACGGGGTCGAAAGAAAATCGATTCCGATTTTCTCACATTCAGATTTGATTTTCTTCTGCCACGAATAAGGGGTTCCCGCCTCGGCATATAATTTATAAAGGTTATACCCGTTCCACAAACCGCCTTTTATTCTGAAATACTCGTTATCACAGTCTATAGTCAGACTGTCAGCGGTATATGTTTGAATTTTCAGGCAATCCGCGCCGGATTCTTTCGCTGCCTTAACTATTTTCAGCGCGTTTTCAATATCGCCCGCATGGTTTGCGGACATCTCGGCTATGGCGTATACGCCGGTTTGAACCTTATCAAGTAAACTAATATATCTAGACATATATCTACTTTCCTTTTAATCTATCCTTGATTTTCAAAAACAACTTTATAAATGCCTTTTTTAAAAATAACGTATTAATATCAGAATTTTTAAATAACGCGGTTTATTTGTAAAATATTTATTCTTTCTATAATCCCCAAAGGTTGATATTACATTTTTTATTAATCTTTTTAAAAATTTTAACGGCACTTTATCGAAATGATACCCACAAACACATATAGTATTTATATAATAATAGTTCAAGAAATCTGAAATCGATCTCGTTTTTAAAATTATCATAAAGACATCTAGATTTATAATTTCCAATATAAATAACCGCAGTTTTTAGCCTATCTTCTATTAATTCTAATCTATTTTTTGACCTTGTCACCGATTGGTTATCGCATCTATAAAAATATAAAGGCTATTACGCTTTTTAAACAATGTTTGCATAAAAAAACATAACCCGGCAATTGCGTTATCTTCATAATCATATATTTCCCGAGGAAAATATATGATTATCAATCATTATGTTTCTCATAAAAATTTTTGTCCATCCTCAGATATATATTCACCCTGAGTTTCTTTAAATTCCGCGTTTATTGCTCCGCAGGCCTTTATGTTTGCTTATAAATTAATTACTGATATATTGGAATACTTAATTTTTATAATCATATAAAATTTCTAAAGAATTGTCTGTAGAAGCATCGTTAACCAGTGTTATTTCAATTTATTTAAGTGTTTGATTAACTAAACTGTCAATGCATCGGTTTAACAACAGCGTTTCATTTTAAATCGCAACAATAATAGGCACCTTAACCATTTTATTTACATACCATCCTTAAACCATAGATTTATAAACTGAATCTATAACATATTCAACCTGTTCGTCACTCAAACCGGGATGAAGCGGAAGCGATATTATTCGTTCATAAGTGTCCTCCGCGTTAGGGCATAGCCCCCTTTTATACCCTAGCTTTTGATAATAGGGCATAAAATAAACCGGGAGATAGTGAACGTTTACGCCTATATTTTTCGAGGTAAGGTCGTCAAAAACTCTTTTTCTTATTGATTTTTCACTGACCCGTATAGTATAAAGATGACGCACAGGAGCCGACCATTCGGGTGTTTTTTGTATCATTAAAGGGAGTTTTTCAAAAGCGGCGTTATATCTTTCCACAATCTCGCCGCGACGTTTAGCAAATCGCCCAAGCTTTTTAAGCTGACTTATACCCAAAGCGCATTGAAAATCGGTCAACCTATAGTTAAACCCTAAGTCTAGCATTTCATAATACCATCCGCCCTCGCTGCCATTCACAAATTGGGCGGCATCGCGCGTGATTCCGTGTGTGCGCAAACTAAGCAGCTTCTTATAAATTTCCGGATCATTTGTGGTGACCGCTCCGCCTTCTCCGGTAGTCACAGTCTTTACAGGATGGAACGACCATATCTGTTGTCCAAAAAATTCTCCCTGCGCTTTTCCGTTAATCAAACCGCCAATGCTGTGCGCGCAATCCTGAATTATCGATAAATTATTTTCCTCGGCGATTCCGGAAATTGACTCCATGTCGCAAAGCTCACCGCCATAATGAACTGGTATAACAGCTTTAGTTTTCGGCGTTATTTTTTGCTTAAAACTGTTAATATCAATAAGCATGGTTTCGGGGTCTATGTCCGCAAATACAGGCGTTGCTCCGCTATAAATAACACAGTTAGCCGATGCCGCAAAAGTAAGCGGAGTCGTGATAACCTCGTCTCCGGGAGAAAGTTCTAAGGCAAGCGCGGCAATATGCAAGGCTGCCGTTCCGCTTGAAACAGCGACGGAGTATTTTGCGCCGACGGTCTTTGCTAAATCCGCTTCAAATTCGGCAATTTTAGGCCCGGTAGTCAAGTATCCGCTTTTTAAAACCTCTGTAACTGCGGCGATGTCATCGTCCTCAATATATTGTTTTCCGTATGAGATGTAATTCATAAAATATTTTCCTTCAAACACCTGCGGAGGAGCCGCTTCCGGTGTTTCAACAAACGTTAGCGTGTGATTCAAAATCACCCGCCGCTGACGTATAGTCCTTTAATTTAAAAAATACTTAGTGTTTTAAGCATTGCTGAAAAAGTTTGTTACAAAAGACAAACACTATTCGTGATATGGCGATTACAATTCCTGTTCAGTTTCTGCCACACGATTCTCCATTCTTTATTTCATTAAAGCTTCAATATCTCGCTCAAGATTTTCCGGCGGATAGGCAGGTGAGTACCGGGCGACCACATTTCCGTTCCGGTCAATTAAAAACTTTCCGAAGTTCCACTTTATATCTTGTTTTTTGTTGCCCAAAGTCAATATTTTCACTTTTTTTTCAAATGCTTTTGTTCTCTCGTCTCCCTTATCTTCTGGAGCTTGTTCTTTCAGCCAAACATAGAGAGGATCGGCGTTTTTACCATTGACATATATTTTGGCAAAGCGCGGAAATGTAGTGCCATAATTCAAGGAACAGAACTCGCTGATTCCATCGTCGCTCTCCGGAGCCTGATTCATAAACTGATTGCAGGGAAAATCGAGGATTTCGAAGCCGCTTTCCCGGCACTTGGAATACAACTCCTGCAAAGCGGCATATTGCGGTGTTAACCCACATTTAGTCGCGGTATTAACAATAAGTAAAACCTTGCCCACATATTTTTTCAACGACACGGCTTCCCCGCGGTTGTCCTTTACGGTAAAATCATAAACGCTCATGTGTAATTCTCCTTAAATTCAAACATCTGCGGCGGAGCCGCTTCAAGTGTTTTATAATCGTAAGCTGGGAATTTAAAATCACCAACCGCCTAAATGAAAGTCTCGAACGACTTTGCCGTGAGGATAAGACTTTCATTGCTAAGTAATATTTATTTCTTTCAAAATACGATATTTGATTTCAGCTTCTTTCCAGTCGTCTTCCGTATCTATATCCTGAACCTCACTCTCAGATAAAATTATAGAAAGCGTGTTTCGACAAAGCAACTTCTCTTCTTCTATCAAAGATTCAGTCTTAACACAGCAAAATTGTCCGGCATCATGGTAAAGAGACTCTAAATCCTGAGAGCGTACATTATAGTTCTCAGGATATTTCATTATCATTTTTCCATCCCTGACAACAAGGCATCTTTGAGGTGGGTATGAAAATTTTACTACCGGTAAAACACTGTCGGCATCGGTTTTTACTAAAAGCTCCATACCCTCTTTTAATCGCTCAAAAGTTACAAACGGAGCGCAAGGATACAAACAGCAAACATAGGTAAAAATCTTACCCAATTTTTTATACTCATTCAAAACTTCAATGAGTACAGGAGCTGTCATTGCCATATCAGCAGACATCTCCGCGCTGCGAAAAAAAGGAACCGACGCTCCAAATTTTTTTGCTGTTTCAGCAATTTCATTATCGTCCGTAGAAACCATAACCTCGTCAAAAATTTTTGTTTTTAGCGCTGCTTCTATAGAATAGGCAATTATAGGCTTGCCCAAAAAATCTTTAATGTTTTTCCTAGGTATCCGCTTGCTTCCGCCGCGTGCCGGAATTATTGCAATGCAACTCATATAATTATTTACCTACCTTTTTGAATTGATCCATTCTCTCAGCGCCTCAACTTCCATCCACTCCTTATTGCTGTCAGAAGAATAAGCAAATCCTTCATTCACCGGCTTGCCGTCTTTGATTCTCGCGGGGTCGTTATGCCAATTAAAAATCTGAGGAAGAATTTTATAATGATGCTCATACTCATAAGTATAAGGCGCATCCTCAACGCCTATCATCTGCTCGTGAAGCTTTTCACCCGGACGTATTCCTATAATTTCCTGCTTTGCCGTTTGCGAAACGGCAAGCGCAATGTCACAGATATTCATAGACGGTATTTTTTTTACGTATATTTCACCTCCGATCATATCGTCAAAAGCATGCCAAACAAGCTCAACTCCCTGCTCAAGAGTGATCATAAAACGGGTCATTCTCTTGTCGGTAACTGTGACAGTTCCGGTTTTTGACTGCTCAATGAAAAATGGGATAACCGACCCCCTCGATCCCATTACGTTTCCATAACGAACGATAGCGAACTTTGTATCCTTAAGCCCCACATACGAATTGCCGGAAATAAACAATTTATCGCTGCAAAGCTTTGTCGCGCCATAGAGATTAACGGGTGAACTAGCTTTATCAGTGCTTAACGCGACACATCTTTTCACCCCTTTGTCAATGCAGACGTCAATAAGGTTCATCGCGCCTATAACGTTTGTCTTCACACATTCGAAAGGATTATACTCTGCCGTGGGAACAATTTTAGTCGCTGCGGCGTGAACCACATAGTCAACTCCGTCCAACGCCCGATATAATCGCTCTTTATCTCGCACATCTCCTATAAAAAAGCGCATCCGGTCGTCTCCCGCAAATTTTTTTGCCATCTCCCATTGCTTCATCTCATCACGAGAATAAACGATAATCCTCTTTGGATTGTATTTTTTTAACGTCATCGGAATAAACATATTGCCAAACGAACCGGTTCCCCCGGTAACTAAAATTGATTTTTCTTTTAACATTATAATTTATACCTCCGGTTAATAATTAAAAAATACTTTTGTTTTTCAAAGTCCTTAACAAAATAAAAACACCTAACGCCGCGCCTATACCCCACCTCAAAATCCAATAATCCTTTAACAGATAAAACAGAGGTATGATCAAAATCACAAACAACATAAACGGTAAAAAAACTTTTAATTTATAATGGAATTTAGATTTAAATTTAAATCTTGAAAACATAAAATGAAACAAGAACAAAAATGCGCATGATATAACTGTGGCTATAATCGCGCCGTATACCCCAAACGGAAAGATAAATAAAAAATTAAAGCCTATGTTTATTAATGCGGCGATTATTGAGCCTAAAGCAATCATTTTAGTGCTTTTCATATAAAACTCAAAATTCACAGGAAAACTGTATAAAAAAACAAAATAAAACCCTAAACATAATAATGGAATAAAATCCATAGCCACCCAATAATTTTTATTGGCGAACACTTTTATAACCTCAGGTGAAAGCAATATAAAACCGGCCGTTAATGTCGTAAAAAGAAGCAAATAGTTTATTAACTTTTTATTTAACAAGTCAATTTTCTTTTCTTTCAAGGCGCCATAATAAAAAGACACCCACGCGTTGTTTAAAGCGGAATATATAGTATTTAAAATAGTGGCAAAATTATATGCGAAGCTATAAATGCCTATTTGATAATCACTATTTTCAATAAGCTTTTGGATCATTATCCTGTCAGATTGTGAAATAATCACATGAGATAAGATATGCGGAATAATAGGTATTGATAAAGGCAAACAAAACTTCCAAAATTCTTTATTATAAAATACCTTCCCTTCTTTAAAAATAACTATTATAAAATAAATTGCAATTACCGCGCCGGGTAATAATCCGCCTAAAATCTTTCCGATATACCTGTCGTTAACGTTAGGAATATTAAATATAAACAAAATAGACAAAAGTATAGACATTATTGAGGTCAGCAATGAAATTATCAAATTTTTGTGGGCGTCTTTATAAAAAATGTTTTTTGAGGTAATAAAGCCTATAATAAACGCCGAAAAACTTTCTATAACCATAACTATTATCAAAAATTCCGACAGCTCTAAAATTTTTGATATAGGCCCGACAAACAACACCGTCAATAAAAAAATAGATATAAATGATAAAAAAGATAATGTCAATATGCTTGAAAAATATGCCTTTTGTTTTTCAGGAGAAATGTGAACCGTGGCAGATCCAATTGAAGACGCAACCTGCAACCCGACAAATATTTCATAAACCAAAAGCCATGTAGTATATATAGAAATTATACCATAATTTTCAACTGTTAATAGGTTTGTAAAAATAGGTACGGTAATAAAGCTTAAAGACCTTATAATCACAATGCTTATTATATTAAAAAATGCTTGGCTATTCGGCGTTTTATTTAATAAATGTTTTTTAATAAAATGCAAAATTCTATTCTCCATTTGATAACTTCAATAAAGCATATTTTAAATCAATATAAGAAGCAGGGCAAATTATTTTTTGAGGCTCTTTATATATTTTCTTAAGATTTTCTATTAGCTCTTTATATGGCTGTATAAAAAGAGCGTCGTCATCATATAGCTTATATGTAAAAATCAAATACGGCTCTTTATTAAACAATATCTTCGGAATAAACGCTGCGGTAGACATGCATGAAATCAAAATATGCGAGTCAGCTATCTCGTTAGCGCAGATAATCTCCCATAAATCTCCGTCAGAGTCAACGTTTTTATTTATAAACAAATCAGTGTCATTAACATAATTGGCCGGGTGCAGCCTAAAAAGGCAAGCGCTTACATCACATATTTCTAAAATATTTTTTTCAACCGTAACAACATTTATACCTTTAAAAGCGCTTTGCAGACCTTGAATCGGCTGATGTAAATACACAAATCTAAAATCTCTATATTTTTTTATATTTCTACACGGAAATATTGAATTCAAAATATTTAAATATTCAGGATCATCCATATTATTGTCAGGTAATTTTACTGTTTCAAACTCATCTCTTTTATACAATTCCGGACAGTTTAAATATAATTTTTTAATTTCTATTTTAAATCCCATAATTTTTTGAAATAATTTAACGTTTCTTCCGAGTTTATGCTCCGTCATAACTCCAGTATAACTTCCCAGCCCGTCGTCTATAAAATTGTTGTTTTCCGCCCTGCAAGCAATAGTCAATAAAAACTGAAAATCCCATAGCTCAACAATAAACACTTCATTATATTTTTTCTTTTTAAAATTAATCTTTTTATTGTTTGCTAAGTGTTTATTAATAAATTTTCTTGCGAACAACTTGCTAAAAAATTGTTCAAGCCTGCCACCGGGCTGTAAAGGCCATTCATTCAATACATAAACATTGTCAAACAATTTCAAATGTTCTAGGTTATTTATGATAATTTCGTTATTTATAAATCTTTTAAGAATATAAATATCAGACTCAATTAAAGTTTTCTTTTTGTGATAAGCATAGTTAACTGCGTTAAACAACTGATAAGATGTATTGGCAAAAAAAGCTGTGCGCATAAAAATTCCTCCAAACAATTTAGTGCAATACCGCACGGTTATGGCGTGCAAAGCGCGCAGTCGGATTTATCGTAAAACTTCGGCAATTTTGCCGCGAATATCCGTTGATATTTAACGAAGCTTGGCTAGAAATACGCAAGTGGTTTGTGTGTCAAGCCGTTAAGCGTGAGTTGTGCGATTCTGCCTTAGCTTTCTTTCTCTTCAAAAAGTTTTTCCGCCTGCATTAACGCCCTTTTCAAATAAAACCCTTTCCTAAGCTTATATCCTTCAGCTTCAGCATTTTTCTTTAATTCAAGATAACGTTCGGCGCTGATTTTATCAATTGCTTCGTCTAAATCATAAAGGCTGCTAACAGTTATACCCAAATCATTGTCAATTACATAATCTGACATAGCCGACTTGTCCCACACAACGACCGGAATCCCCGAAGCTATATAAAGAGAAGCCTTATGGGGATTATTATACTTTAAATATTCTCCCGTAACGCCTGTGCAGCTTTCTAAAGAATCGCCGTCCCAAACAAGCCCATAAGAGCCGACCATGGTGTCCGGCAGATCTTCAGGATCTAAGGCCCCATGATACTTTATAAAATCATTGCTATCGTTTTTTACATAATTAGGCCCATAAAGATGATAGTTTAACTTATCGCTTAACTCATTAAATTTATAAATAAAAGACGATTTATTTTTATCCAAATTACCCGCAAAAATTATGCCATTTTCGCCATTATCATCGCGCGGCTTCAATGGTTTTTCAACAATATAATCAAATATTTCCAGATTTATTAACTTATTTTGCAAAGCGCCTCTTTTTATCAACTCAATCATCATTTTTTCATTATGACATATGATAGCGCTCGCATTTTTAATAATAACCTCCTCAATTTTTACAATGTTGCTTTGCTTTAACCTAAGTGATTCAAAATCATGTATAAGAAATATAGTGCCTATATTTTTTTTTGCGGAAATATATTTAATAAAAAGATATAGCGTCTTGTTTATTGCGCTTGGATGCTGTATAAAGAATAAAGATTTATTGCTAATTCTTAAAAATGTTACTAATCTGCTTATGGCGGTAAATGCTTGATTAATCACCCTTGTGACTTTATTTTTTTTCTCTTTCCCCATCATAAACCATAGCGCGCTATAACCACTAGACTCAACAATTAAAGCGGAATCCAAAACTGCCTTTGAACCTGCGATTCTTTTGTCGGTATACATTGAATATTCCATATAAACTTTTTTATTTTTACCTTTATCCATAATGCTTTTTCCTTATTTAATTTTGAAAAACTTTTTCTAAAATATCAGTCATATATATGATTTCTTCATCATATGATAATTTTCTTATAACCGCGTTCATATCCCGCGCTAAAGATTATATAGTCAGTCAATTTAAAAACCCTTTAGGGTTTTTAAACAGCGGTCTTTGCCCTCTGGCAACCTTAAGGTGCGCGACTGACTATGTAGCAAGATAAATTCGCCTTAGGCGGCACGCGGCGCATGCCGCATCTTAAAAACGCCTTTAGCGTTTTTAAACTGACCAGCTATAACACGCCGGAAGCGACTCCGTCACAGATGTTTGAAGCATTATTTTTTATAAAATTTTGATATTATATATTCCAATCCTTTATATTTTAAAGCAACAACAAAATTTGCGAATTTTGAAGCTATTCTATAAGAAAAAATCCTGCAAAGTTTTTGAACAATTTCCCTATGAACCCGTTGTTCATTCGAGTACCATGAAGCTGAAAAATGATGTATGCTAAAAGTGTTAGCAGTAATTCTTGTTTTCCCGGTGTCCCAACGCTTAGGCGAAAAATATTCACTTGGGTATATAGCAATGCCTTCTACTATTTGTTTTGCATTATTTTGAACAAGACCATGTTTTAATAAACAATTCGTTTGGTGAACCGGACAGACAGTTAAATTATAAGTTCCGTCTTCATTTAAAAACTTAATGTTTAAGTAGTGATCTCTAAGTTCTCTTATAATCCCAAGGTTTTTTTCAGCACCGAAGCCTAAGCCTGTATTCACATGCTCCCCGTCTTCAAATCCCATGAATGCCTTATTCGATAATAATGTATCAAGCGGTTTAATTAATTCAACATCCGTATCAAAATAAATTCCTCCATTCTGATAAACAACATCCAATCTAACAAAGTCGGTTACAAATCCCCATTTTTTTGATTTATATGCTTCGCAAATATACTTGTTTTGCATTATATCATAATTTCTCTCATTCCATTCCATAATATCATAGCCTGGACAAAATTTTTTCCAGCTTTCCATATATCGTTTATACTTTTCAGGTATTGGATTTCCTCCGAACCAGCAATAGTGGATTATTTTTGGTATAGGCATAACTCACCTCAAATTATTTGGTTTACTGTTAAAAATTCTGGCTGTATAATAAATCCGCAAATAAAATATTGAAACCAAGCGGCAAAGCCGCTAGGACGGTTTATTTGCTCAAATGCCCTGTTTCTCGTCGCCTGTAGCGACGACCAAAACAGATATCGACTATTAAACCGCCAAACTTTTTCCAAAAGTTTGTTTGCTGTTTAACATAGCAAATTGCGTTTTTATTGAAATTAATCCCACAAAAACGCTCGCCTCCGATGGCGGCGCACCGCGCTTTGCGCGGTGTTATAGCAGTTTGACTTATAGTCAATAAAAAGTCAAACTGCTATAATAAATGTTTTAGCTTTTAAGCGCTTTTCTCAGACCCATGGAAAGCTTTACCGCCCAAGTGCCAAAATATGAAATAAAACATAATATCTTTCTGTTAATTGAAACATTAGGATCGTTTAAAACATCTGTTCGTATTTTTTTTATATTTTCAAAAATAAATTTTTTTTCATTTTTAAACTTTGTGAAAGGAATCATTGTTACCAAATAAACGCATATCATGAAAAATCTTTCTCTCGCGGCTGACAAACAAGCAGGAATATTCAATTTTATAAATTTGACCATGTTTTCCAATATAAACACGGCATCTGTCCTGTTCGGCGCAAAATCGACTCCCATAATGCTCTCCCCACGCTGTAGATAATAATATAATTCCTCCTCAATAACAGAAACGCTTTTACTAAAAAATATTAATTTATAAGTCACGTCTTCATCTTCGTTGATCAATCCTTTCGGATATCTGATTCCATTAAAAAGCGAAGCTTTATAAAGCTTTGCCCAGGCGGTCACATCAAAAATTTTAGCGGAAAACATTCCGTTCAGCGCCTCTTCAACAGAAAAACTTCCGCAAAACTTTTGCTTATTAAATTTGCCTTTTTTCTCCAATCCGGTATTTTCAAAATAATAAACCGGATTAGTGACCGAAATATCCGAATCATTTTTGACAATATCGTTATACAGAAGCTCTATCATATTTTCGCTTATCCAATCATCGCTGTCAACAAAAGTTATAAATTCACCCTTAGCTATATCAATAGCGGCATTTCTAGCGTCCGACAGTCCTCCGTTTTCCTTATGGACGACTATGATTCTTTTGTCTAAAAACGCGTATTCATCGCATATATTGCCACAATTATCCGGAGATCCGTCGTCAACAAGAATTATCTCAAGATTTTTATATGTCTGATTAATTACGCTGCCCAAGCATTTTCTTATATATTTTTCAACCTTATATACCGGAATGATAACGCTAATAAGCGGACTCAATTTTTATTCACCCCTAATTCGTCTATTTAATATGACTAAAACCTTTACCGCCCAAAGACCGAAATAAGAAACCAAACACAATATTTTTCTTTTCACATAGGTTTTATTATCTTTAAAAACATCATTTCTTATTTTTATAAATTGTTCTTTTATTATATCTTTCTCTTTTTTAAATTTTAAAAAAGGAATATCCGCAATTAAATAACAACAAGAAGAAAACAGCTTATTTTTTGCCGCCGGCAAGCATTCAGGACAATTATGTTTAACAAAATTTAAAATATCCATAGAGCAGCTCAGCCAATCCATTTTAGATTTTGTAAAAGCAGACTGCGTAATACTATAACTTCTTTGAAGATAATAATATAGTTCATCCGCAATAAGAGATATTTTTTCACATTTAAAAAACAATTTTGGCATAACCGCCAAATCTTCGCAAATTTTATAATCAGGGAATCTGATATTTTTAAAAAGCTTTGACTTATATAACTTTCCGGGCAAATAAGCCTCAAAAATTTTTTCATAAAGAAGCATTTCGATTGCTTGCTCCCTCGAAAAGCATCCATGCGTTCTGTCTTTATTAAGTCTTAGTTTTGATTCGCCCGTTTCTTCAAAATAATAAATTGGATTAGAAATGGATATATCAGAATTATTTTCCGTTATATCATTTAAAAGACACTCGATCAGCTTATCCTCCGCACAGTCATCCGGGTCAATAAACGTTATATATTCGCCGGCTGCCCTGTCCAATCCTTTATTTCTCGCGGCGGCTACCCCTTTGTTTTCTTGGTTTATAACAACAAATCTTTCGTCGGCTCTTGCATATTCGTCACATATTTTTTCGCAATTATCAGGAGAGCCGTCATTCACCAAAATAATTTCAAGGTTTCTATAGGTTTGACTGATAATGCTGTCAAGGCATTTCCTAAGATATTTTTCAACTTTATATATTGGTACGATAACGCTTATTAAAGGTCGCATTAAGCCGCTCCTATTAATTTTTCATTCTTAGTATTACTATCAGAGTCAAAATCAAATATTCTAGAATCGGACAACAGCCAAATCAATGCAAAATTATGCTGAATATGAAAAGAAATGTTCTCTGAATACCCATAAATTAAAAAGCACACCGCAATAACAACTAAAATAAATCTGCCGGATTTTAAAAGCTTTGATAACATGCTTGAATATAAAGCCATCATAATAGCAGTGGGTAAAACGCCCCTTACAATTAAACTGTACATATAGTCATTGTCCATAACTAAATTAAAATCCCAAAATATTACTTTGCTTCCTAAAAAAGATATAGGAATATTATGATACGCCAAAATATTATTATATAGCCTGCCAGATGTCGTAAGGTTTAAAAATGAGAAAATTTCATATTTAGGAAGTATAAAAATCTGCAAAAACAAAATCAAAACCATAATAAACGGAAATGAGGTCAAAATAAACTTGAACGCCTTATTTTTAAAAACCTTGCCTTTGTTCCTTTTGCATAGATCCGTTGCCACTAATAATATAATGCACATAAAAAGCGAAGTTCTGCTGCCGATAAAAAAGAAATTCAAAAGACATAGCCCTAATATAAATATGTAATCTTTAATATTTAAAACTTCATACCTTAAACATATCAGCATCGCGCAAATAGAAAATATTTGAATGCCGGTTTGGTTAGGATGATAAAATCCAAAAGAATTTCTAAACAGACCCCATGTCTCGCTAAATTGTCTAAATTCCTCTGAAAACGTTGTGGTCAATCCAAAGCCATACATTAACAGCACAAACAAAGTCGCCGCAATTTTTAAAATAAATATTATTTTAATTATTTTATAAAAATCAAAATCCATTCCGCAAAAAGCAATTACAATCGCCCGCAAAAAAACATAGTTTTGTGAATTATAGGTCGAAATTAAAATAATCATAATAATTATAATTATTAATATTATCTTATTATAACTAAATCTTAAAATAAACAGCCTCGGGAGCATTAAAAAATAAAATACAATAAAAAAACGTTCGCTTACCAGCACACTGTTCGCAATGAAAGTAACACGTTCTATAACTGATAAAAAAATTATACAGCATAAAGCAAACACAAAAAAAGTATCGGCCATTACTTTAAAAGTTTCAACTTTATAATTAAAATTCAATATTTTTGAACTCAATACAAAACCTCTCAACGTACTTTACTGCGTTGCATAATTTTAGAACATATTTAAACATCTGCGGCATGGCCGCTTCCAATGTTTTAACAAGCTCAGCGTCGGATTTAAAATAACCGCCGCCTAAAAGGCGTTGACATGAACGCGGTTATAGTCGATAAAAAGTCAAACTGCTGTAATATAAACGTAAAAGACCATACCTCGGCATATTTTCCTCAGAAACAGCGCGTAGAAATTTCGCAAAAAGCATAATGCTTTTTTGATTCTGTTATAGCTGGTCAGTTTAAAAACGCTAAATGCGTTTTTAAGACGCGGCATATGCCGCGTGCCGACAAAGGCGGCCTTACCTTACTGCATGGTCATTAGCGCACCTTAAGACTGACTATGTTTCCAAGCCGCTCTATATATTTGCTCTAAAACCTTTGCCGAATTATTAATATCATATCCCGCCGCCTCTATTTCACCCTTCATATTTTTTCTTTCCGAATTTTTATTTTTTATTTCTAATATTTTTTCGGCCCAAATGTCTGCATTCTTCAATTCCAGGTTTACAAAAAGTTCGGTTATTTTGGCTTCTTTCGGTATTTTATCAGAACAAACGGCATAAAGCCCGGAGCTTTGAGCTTCAATCACAACAATCCCCAAGCCCTCAAAACGAGACGGAAATACAAATACATCCATCATCTGATACAAATTAAAAATCTCATAAGATCCGCCCCAAAATATAACCGCGTCGTTCAAGCCTGATTTTTTAACCTTTTCACGAATTTTTGCAAGATAGTTTTCTTTCGGGTCGCTTACTCCTACTAAAAGCAGCCTTGCCGTTTTATCCTTTTTATATACATGCTCAAATATATCAATAAGGAATTCATGGTTTTTTTGATATTTAAACCCGCCGACATGCCCGATAACGAAGTTGTTTTCCAAACAATTTTTTTCTCTGTATTCTTTTCTGGTTTTATCGTTAAATTTAAATTTTTCAGTGTCTATTCCATTTTTAATCAAAACTATATTTCTTACGCTTTTTGTATACATCCATTTTGAAGCGGTCTCCGAACAGGACAAGAAAGTATCCGCCAATAAAGGTAAAAACATTTTAAAAACTTTATGAGCAAGATATTTAATCCTCCTGTTCACGCCGTCCACCCCGGAATTATGAGAATGTACTATTATCTTTTTTACCTTGCAAAGCTTCGCCGCAAGTGCCGGAACAAACAACTTAAACGCCAGATCGGCATTTATATGAACAACAGCATATTTGTTATTTTTAAAAAAACTATAATAATTTTTAAAGTTTATAAACTGTTTTAAAATTTTATTTCCCGAATAACCTATGCAAAACGCAAGTCCTCCTAAATCTTTGATTTTTTCTATTGAGCTTTCGTTTTTAAACGCTTCGGTTGTGCAAAAATCGAACCTAATGTCAGAAGTTTTATGCAGCTGCTCAAAAACATTCATAACCAAAGAAAAGACACCGCCAAAATTTGCATCGTCCACATTGCACTGCAAAACTCTTTTTACGCTCATATATCACCGCTCTCCAAAATTTCCACTTCCGGGTTAAATTTAAAACCCTTTATTGTCCCGCTAATTATTATTTTGCACTTATATAGCTTATCGCTCTTTGATTTCAATAAAACCCTCGCTATATGCTTTAATATTTTTAACACCCTATAAAAAAATCCGGCGACTCCCTCTCCCCTGCACAAATATACCTCATTCCTATACATATAGTTAAATCGTTCCGCCCTATCTTTGCTTTCTGTCACAATATCAGCTCCAAAGTTCGAAACCGACTCATGTGTAACAATGCTTCTGCCAACCGCATAGCATCTATATTTTCTTGATATTCTTCTCGTATACTCCCAATCATCCGTCCAAATAAAAAAGTCTTTTATAGGCAAGCCTACCTCTCTGACTATTCTCACCGGGACAAAAAGCGATACGAACGATGCTAAAATAACCTCAGATAATTCCGAATTAAAATCTGTATATTTTTTAAAAAAAGTAGTTTTTTGCTGATTCATTCGACAAATTGAGCCATCCTTCCAAATCGCTATACTAGATAAAAAACCATAATCCCCGTTTAATTTTTTATCAGCTGAAAAGAGCTCCGCCAGTGTGTCGTCTCGCGCCATACAGTCATCGTCCATTATCCAAAGATAATCATATCCGAGTTCGGATCCTTTTCTTATACCCAGGTTAAATCCTCCCGCTCCGCCTAAATTAGACCCTGTATTAAAATATATTATACCTGATTTTACATTTTCCGACAGTGCTTCTACGGCATGTCCCGTACCGTCAGAGCTTGCGTTGTCAATTATTATTATATCACAGTCTGCCCCCTCCTGTTTGCAAAGGCAATCAATACATTTCAAAAGAAGCTCTTTTCTGTTATAAGTCACCACGACCGCAGCAGTATTATTTCCCAAAAAATTTCCTCCAAACAAACTTGCCGCCCTTAACAAGCCAATTCTGTTTCTCCATAAACATTACGGGGCACTCGTAATAAATCTTTTCATTCGCAGTGATCCAAATATCCAACATAAGCTCGGATAAGAAGCCAAAAACCCTTCGTTCGTTTTTTGTGTAACCCGAAATATCAAGCCTTCCCTCAATTTTAAACAAAATGTCGAAAAGCCATTTGCAATAGTTGTCAAAGCAATCTTTATTCATGATAAACATATTAAACATGTGAGCCCACGTCCTGTTCATAACAGAATGGCAAGCCGCCTCGTATTCAGGATAATCATTTTTTATTATTTCTTTCAATACGGCTATACTTTCGTTTTCATGAGCATGTATATAATGAGAATAATTTGTTTCAATAAAATACCTGCGCTTATTGGGAAGTATAATATCATGTCTTTTTAAAATATGTCGCGCCTCGTTTTCGGTTAAAACGCTTTCCCATTTACCGCTTTTTCGCTTAAATCTAAAATGCCGACGATAATGAGCCAAACCTATATAATCAGCATCGAGATTTTTATAAGCCCAATAAACAGCGGTCAGTTCACAAAAATTATTATTTTTTCCCGAAATATTATCTCCGGTATTGTCAGGCTGATAGGGCAGATCAATGCTCTTGCCCTCTTTCCCTACATGAACCGGTAGATATATCTTATCATCCGGCATCCTGTATTCTTTATGTGACGCAACAAGTATTTTTATATTCAAAGCTCCCTCTCCGCAACCTCTAATGCCTTTTCAACCACCTTGTCCATATCATAATATCTATATTCACCCAGTCGTCCCCCAAAGACAACACGTCTCTCTCTATCGGCCAAATCTTTATACCTAAGATAAAGCTCATTATTTTTTTTATCATTTACCGGGTAATACGGCTCATCACCTTTTTTCCATTCCGCCGAATACTCGCGCGATATAACTGTTTTCGGCTGAGCGCCAAACTCAAAGTGCTTATGCTCTATAATCCTGGTATACGGCGTTTCCGCATCAGTAAAGTTGACCACGGCGTTACCCTGAAAGTTTTCTTTGTCTATAATTTCTGTTTCAAACCTCACACTGCGATATTCTAGTGCGCCAAGCGAATAATAAAAATAAGCATCAATAGGGCCGGTGTATATTACCTTTTCAGCAAGCGAATCAAGCTCTTTTTTATTTTCAAGATAATCGGTTCCCAAACGGATTTCAATACCTTCAAGCAAATTTTCGACCAGTGCGGTATACCCTCCGAGCGGTATTCCCTGATAGAGAGAGTTAAAATAGTTATTGTCATAAGAAAACCTAACCGGCAGCCGGTTTATAATAAATGCGGGCAAATCCTTGCATGGTCTTCCCCACTGCTTTTCCGTATAACCCTTGATAAGCTTTTCATATATATCAAACCCGACAAGGCTTATTGCCTGCCGCTCAAGATTTTCAGGATTTTCAGTTTTATATTTAAGTCTTTCTTCTTCTATTTTTAACTTTGCCTCTTCCGGCGTGACTACCCCCCACATTCTATTAAAAGTGTTCATATTAAAAGGCAGATTATATATCTCTCCCTTATAATTCGCTATTGGGGAATTAGTATAACGGTTAAACTCAGCGAAGCGGTTTAAATAATCCCACACCTTTTTATTACTTGTGTGAAATATATGGGCTCCGTATTTGTGCACGTTTATGCCCTCTATCGCCTCGGTGTAAACGTTTCCGCCAATGTGAAGGCGCTTCTCAACTATTAAGCTAGTTTTATTCAGTTTTTTTGCCTCATGCGCAAAAACAGAGCCAAAAAGACCCGAGCCAACAATCAAATAATTATAAATAAGCCCG
Source organism: Eubacterium sp. (assembly GCA_031271685.1). GTDB lineage: Bacteria > Bacillota > Clostridia > Oscillospirales > Ruminococcaceae > Ruminiclostridium_E. The sequence continues at coordinate 29,504 of JAISVH010000035.1, forward strand.
CCCCCCTGTAGGATATTTCAAAATATTATACCATAAAAGGAAAAAAAACTCAATATTAATATTTTTCTTTCGTGATAATAAACAACTCTCAACTGCTAAGACTATTTATAATCCGTTCAACTTCCTTATACACTTCATCAACATTGACCATTTTCTTAAACTTCTTGTCCCTTGTAACAATTTCAACCTCGCGGTTTTCCATATTGCGCTTGCTAAGTATTACTCTAATAGGTATCCCTAGCAAATCCGCGTCGGCAAACTGTATGCCGGCGTTTAAATTCCGATCGTCTATCACCGTTTCATACTTTTCCGACAACTTATTATAAATCTTAAAACCTTCTCCAATTATCTCTTCATTCGCGTTAAGCATACAGATATGTATATCCCACGGCGCAACGGATCTTGGCCAAATAGGCCCGTATTCATCGTGATGGTTTTCAAGTATACAGGCAAACACCCTACCCACCCCAATGCCATAACACCCCATGATAGGGGTTTTCAAGCTACCGTCACTGTCAACGTATGTCATGTTCATCGACTTCGTATATTTGTCGCCCAACTGAAAAATATTGCCAATTTCAATGCCCCTGCTGATTTTAAGCGGTTTTCCGCAATGTACGCAAGCATCTCCACATTTCACTTTAGCAAAATCGGCATACTCAACATCACCAACATCCCTTGCCATTGAAAACCCTTTTAAATGATAATCAGTCTTATTAGCTCCTGTAACAAGATTGTTTTCTCCCTCTAACGACTTATCATAATATATCTCGGTTCCGCTCAAACCCTTTGGCCCAATAAAACCAAGACAAAGGCCGGGGATTTGCTCATCGGTAAGAGGGTATACCTCGCTGCCGATAATATTTTTAAGTTTTGCCTCATTTACCTCAAGGTCGCCCCGAATGAAAGCAACTAAAGGCTTTCCTGTATCCTTCCTGATAAAGACAGTGGCTTTCAACGTTTCTTCCGGCCTGAGCTTCAAAAATTCCGCCAACGTTTCAATTGTCTTGATCCCGAGGGTAAGAACTTCAGATGACTCGGCCGTCTCCAATCCGGTTTTCTCGGTTTCTGACACGGCCACCTCCATATTAGAACGATAGCCGCAGGCATCACAAATTACCAGAGTATCTTCTCCTCCGTCTGAAAGATACATAAACTCGTGAGCTATTTTACCGCCCATCATCCCAGAATCCGACTTTACCGAAATAAATTCAGTCAACCCCAAACGCTTAAATATCTTTTCATACGCCTCATAAACACGATCGTAATAAGCTTCCAAATCCTGCTGATTAATGTGAAACGAATAAGCGTCCTTCATAGTAAATTCGCGCACGCGAACAAGGCCGCCTCGCGCCCTGGGCTCGTCTCTGAATTTTGTTTGAATCTGATAGATCATAAACGGATATTTCGTATAACTTTTAGCCTCTCCGCGCGCCAAATGCACTGCGGCCTCCTCATGCGTCATACCAAGCAGCATATCCTTGCCAGCTCGATCTTTAAAACGCAGTAGCTCGCTGCCTACGCTTTCAAACCGCCCCGACTCGCTCCACAGCTCCGCCGGAAGCACAACCGGAAACAACACCTCCTGACCGTCTATCGCGTCCATCTCATCACGAATGATATCTTCTATTTTATGAACTATCCTTTTCGCCGGCGTAAGCAGCGAAAAAATCCCATTTGCCACCTGGCGGATATAGCCGCCCCTTAACATAAAAATATGGCTGTCCAAAAACGCCTCATTTGGCTTTTCCTTATAATGTTCCCCCAACAATCTGCTTAATTGCATTATAGACCCCCAAAAATTTAAAAATCTAACCTTAAACATGATATCACATTATTTAAAATATGTCAATTTATAGTTGTATTTATATAACCGCGTTTATGTTCCCCATCTCTTAGGCAACGGGTGATTCTCCCCCGCTGACGCTTGTTAAAACACCGGAAGCGGCTCCGCCGCAGATGTTTGAATTTTTGTCTTTCATCTTATTATTACTCCGCAGTGAAAGTCTTGTCCTCACGATAAAGCCGCAGTGCTTATAGCATTTTGAAAAAAATAAACGTTTTGTCAAAATGATATAATATATTTTTACTTTACATAGAACAATAAATGTAGTATAATATATTTGCGAGGTGATATTATGAAAAAATTAATTAATTTAATAAAAAAACTAACGAGCTTGGCAGCTATATCGGGTTTACTGATATCTCTATCCTGCTGCGGCGTAAAAGAAGAAGATCCCGTATTATCCTATGCCACCCGAGCGGCAGTCGCCGTAACCAACAATATGAATTCGTCAGCAAGCGGTTTTCGTATAGTCAACGCCGAGTATTCCATAGAAAACGGCTCTAAAAAAGTCACTCTTGAATGTATATACAATTTGGGGGACATGAATCTTGAAAAACACGTTTTTGTGGTGGGTGAAGGCGGCGAGTTTTTCGACCTTGCAATTGATGAAAACCGTGCGGTCATAGACAAATTAACCGGTCTGTGCGTTATCGACTACGGGGATAAAGCCTACATAAAAAATGATGATAACCAGATAGATACAAATGATTTATTCAAGAATTACGAAGAATATATAAAAAATGAAGACCCCGCTTTATTAGGGATGGAATCATCCGGCATAGCTGATTAGTAATACTAATCAGCTATAAAACACCGAAAGCGGATACGCCGCAGATGTTTGAAGGGAGAAATCTAATGGATAGCGATAATAAAAAAGAAATTACCGTTTGGCTTGCGGGCGACTCGACAGTTTCATCATTTAACGACAATTATTTTTACCCTCGATATGGCTATGGCACAAAGCTCGGGGAATATCTCGAAATGCATATTGAGAATTTGGCGCTTTCAGGCAGAAGCACTCGCAGCTATCTTAAAGAGCCGGAATATAAAACCCTTATCTCTGGAATAAAAGATGGGGATTTTTTAATGCTAGGCTTCGGGCATAACGACCAAAAAAACGACCCTGAACGCTACACTAATGCAAATTTTAACTATAAGACACCCGGCTCTTTTAAAAATCATATCTATGATAATTACATATTAAAGGCACAAAAAAAAGGAGCAAAGGTCATACTTTGCACCCCAATAGTCAGGAGACCGGAGGATGGCGTTTGGCTTAACCATCATCTGCATATCAAAGATAATAGCCCTGATTTTCCTGAATTTCCTGGCGGAAATTACCGACAGGCCATATTAGATTTAGGACTTGACCTTAAAATACCGGTCATAGATTTAACCGGCTTATCAAAAAAACTGCACGACTCTTTGGGGCACGCAGAAACGCTTTATCTTATGGCCTGGCTTGACAAAAACCCAGAAAGCGTTGACAATACTCATACAAATATTTATGGTGCGCACCACATGGCCCATCTTATCGCGAAAGATATTTATGATAGAGATATATACGGTTTAAGTGGATATACTAAAAAAATAGACAATCCGCCGTTAAAATCAAAAATCCTTAAACCGAATTAAAGTTTTATATTGAACCAACTTAAGAAACATATAACCGAGTTCATGTCCCTATACTCTTAGACGGCGGGCATGAACTCGGTTATAAAAAACATGAAAGGAAAAATTTGCTATGAAATACTATTTAACAAATAGCCCGGCATTCCCTATGGTCGTGGCGACTCTTTCGAAGGGTGAGGAAATACAAATTGAAAATGGATGCATGGTATATCACACCGGCGGCGTAACGCTTGAAGGCAAGATGAACAGCGGAGGTTCCGGAGGACTGGGCGGATTTTTAAAGGCGACTGCCCGTTCTATCACTAGCGGCGAAAGTTTTTTCATCACACGTGCAAAAGGCGCCCGTGATGGAGCAACCATTGCGTTGGCACCCTCAATGCCCGGAACGATAAAAGAGCTTAAGCTAGGAGAGCATCAATGGCGTGTCCGTGACCAAGCGTTTTTGGCCTGTGACGGCGATGTAGCCTATGAAATGAAAAGACAGTCGATAGGTAAAGCGCTTTTCAGCGGGACTGGCGGATTTTTCATTATGGAAACCAGGGGAACAGGTAGTATGCTTGTTAACAGCTTCGGCGATATAATCGAACTTAACTGCGATGGCTCTAATCCTTTGATTATCGACAACACTCACGTCGTGGCCTGGAGCAGCACGCTCAAGTATGAAATTAAGGTGGCTTCAGGAATTTTTGGATTTACCACCGGAGAAGGTCTCGTAAACGAGTTTAATGGGTCAGGAGCCGTTCTCATCCAAACAAGAAATATTTCCTCGCTAGCCGAAATCATAAAACCTCTTATACCAAGGGGAAGTTAAAATATAGTTAATTAACTTAGAAAATATCAAGAATAATAACACGCACGTTGCGGGCGATGTTCACAAACAACGCAATCCTAGTTTAACTATAAATTTACTAAATTTAAAGTTAAACTATTATAATCTGCACAAGCGTATTACAGGCAGTTTTGCGGAAATTATTTTTGCTTGTTTTCAAGTTAATTTACTATAGCGCCCTCCGGTCGCAAAACCGAAGGGCGCTTTCAAACATCTGCGGCTCCTCCTCAGATGTTTGAAAAAATAGCCAAAAGAATCAAACAAAATTTTTGATGTATGATTTTTGCGCATTTTTTTTGGCAATTATCTTATTTGAGATTAGTATGAAACGGCCATATGCCATCATTCTCCAATAATTTTTATCAGCACGCGCTTATCTCGCATACCGTCGAACTCTCCGTAAAAAATCTGCTCCCACGTGCCGAAATCAAGTCGGCCACCCGTAACCGCTAACACGGCCTCGCGACCCATTATCGAGCGTTTTAAATGCGCGTCGGCGTTATCCTCATATCCGTTGTGATAATACTGATTATAGGGCTTTTCCGGCGCAAGCTTTTCAAGCCACCGCTCAAAATCACGGTGCAATCCGCTCTCATTGTCGTTTATAAACACGCTAGCCGTTATGTTCATTGCGTTGACAAGGCACAAGCCCTCGCGTATTCCGCTTTCGACCAACGCCGATTCGACCTGCGAAGTAATATTTATATAATCCCTACGGGTTTTAGTGTGAAAAGTCAATTCCTTGCGATAAGATTTCATTTTAAAACTCCTTTTTCAAATATCTGCGGCGGAGCCGCTTACAGTGTTTTAACAAGCGTCAGCGGGGGATAATCACACGCCGCTGACATATAGTAAATTAGCTAATAGTCAGCATGCAACCCGCCGCCATAAACGCGGCTGTAGCTTTTGAAACGGATTTTTAACAAGGTTTTTATATCATATCCTCTTAAAATCAAATAAAGTCTCGTTTCTGCTAAGCCACGGCAGGGCGTGCTCAAACATCACACCGTTTCTGGTGTCTGTGCAATAGCTGAAAGTAGTCTTAACGGTGATCTGTGTAAACACCGTCGCACGGTTAATAGCCATAGGCAAGCTCTCTCCGTTTAATATTGCGCCGGTCAGCACAGCCGCAAAAATATCTCCCGTTCCTGGATAAGCAGCCGGAACAAAATCGCAGTCCACCCTCCAAAATCCACCGCTCTCCCGATCATATCCAATATTTGACAATTTATCGTCCGCCATAGGAACCGACGTTATAACTGCTACCCTTACTTTTTCAGACAACTTTGCCAACCAACTTTTTGCCCGGCCCTGAGACAGAGGCTCAGCAGGATATTCCTCGCCTAACAAAAAAGCCGCTTCGGTCAGATTAGGAGTGATAACATCCGCAACGCCCGCCAACTCTGACATTCGCGTGCGCAGCTCTTTGGTGCAAGTGCGATAAGGCTTACCGTGATCGCCCATGACCGGATCAACAACTTTAAGCGAGTTTTTATATCCTTTAAAAAACTTTAGGCAATGGTCAATTTGTGAAGCGTTAGCCAAAAATCCGCTGTAAACCGCGTCAAATTCAACATTCAATGACTTATAATGATCATAACACTCCATGATGTAGTCAGTCAAGTCCCGTATCACTACCCCCTCAAATCCGCCGGTATGTGTGGAAAGCACGGCTGTGGGCACAGGGCATACCTGCATCCCCTGTGCCGACATCACGGGCATTATAACCGATAGAGAGCATCTCCCAATCCCCGACAAGTCATGTATTGCGGCAATTATCTTTTGGCTGCGCATAACGTTTTGCCCTCCCATTGCTAAGGGGCCTTGCGGCCCCCTTAAAAGTTATTCTGTTTTATCTTCAATGTATTTTACAACATCACCTACGGTCTTGATGTTCTCAACCTGATCATCGGGAATTTCAACGTCAAACTCTTCCTCAAAACTCATAACCAAGTCTACTATGTCCAGTGAATCCGCGCCCAAATCGTTTTGAATATGTGCAGCTATAGTCACTTTTTCCTCATCAACGTCAAGTTGCTCAATAATAATTGATTTTACTTTTTCAAAAATCATAAAGATATCCTCCAAAAATTCAGTTTTTATTATTATAAGCTATTGCCAACAAATAATCAATAGCTTTTAAACAAAAAAATATAAATTTTTTAACTTGAATTCAGCAAAAATTTGTTAAAACAATACCGCACAGCTCTGGCGTGCAAAGCACACAGCAAGATTTTTCGTCAAACTAGGCAATTTTGCCGCGAATATCCGTTGATATTTAAGGCAAAATTAACGAAGTTTGTCGAGAAATACGCAAATTATTTGTGTGCCAATCCATTAAGCGTGAGTTGTGCGGTGTTTCCTTAATTGTTTCTATTATTCGTTAAACATTCCGATGCTTCTAAATTTTTTATATCGTTCTTCTAATAGCCTATTTATATCTTTATGACATAACCTATCAATCGCATCTATAAGATAATCCGAAATATTCAAAGCTGTCAGCTCCGCATCATAATGAGCACCGCCCGGCGGTTCATCAATTATTTTATCGCACACGCCAAACCTGCTAAGATCCTCCGCAGTGATTTTCATAATGTTGGCCGCCTCACCTTCCCGCGACGGGTCTTTCCAAATAATCGAAGCGAACCCTCGCGGAGATATAACCGAATATATCGCGTTTTCGAGCATAGCCAACTCATCGCACACAGCCAAAGCCAAAGCTCCGCCTGAGCCGCCCTCACCTAAAACTACCGAGATTATCGGTGTTTTAAGCATCATAAATTCCATTAAATTTTTTGCGATTGCTTCGCCCTGGCCACGCCTTTCAGCGTCAATTCCGCAAAACGCTCCGGGCGTATCAACAAGACAGATTACCGGTCGGTTAAACTTTTCCGCCTGCTTTGCTAATCTAAGAGCCTTTCGATATCCTTCCGGATGCGGCATTGAAAAGTTACTGCGCTTATTTTCCTCAAGATTACGCCCCTTAACCTGCGCTATAACGGTCACCGGAACAGAATTAAAAGACGCTATGCCCGCAATGATCGCATTGTCGTCGCCAAAGCATCGATCCCCATGAAATTCAGTAAAACTGTTAAAAATCATCGGAATATAATCGTTTACCGTTGGGCGGCCGTTTATCCGTATCAGAGATAATTTCTCGCTAGCCGTCATATAGTTCATATCTCTCCCTCCTTTTTATAATTATGGAGCTTCATTATACGAGAGAGATTTATCCGCATCTTTTTACGATCACTTATCATATCAATAAATCCGTTCATAAGCAAATATTCTGAAGACTGAAAATCGTCCGGCAGCTGTTGGCGTATCGTGTCCTGAATCACCCTACGCCCGGCAAACCCAACCAACACTTTTGGCTCAGCTATAATAATGTCGCCAAGTGAAGCAAATGAAGCGGTTACCCCTCCCGTGGTAGGATCGGTCAGCACAGTAATATAAAGCCCTCCGGTCTGACTGAATTTTGCCACCGCGCCACTGGTTTTCGCCATCTGCATAAGCGAAATTATCCCCTCCTGCATCCGTGCGCCACCCGAAGCCGTAAACATCACAACCGGTAATTTGTGCTTCCCTGCATACTCAAAGGCGCGGGTTATCTTCTCACCTGCAACACTACCCATACTGGCCATCATAAAGTGGCTGTCCATAATACCCAAAACCGCCCTATAGCCACGAATAAAGCAGGTTCCGGTTATTACGCCGTCATTTATCTCATATTTTTCAGAAAGCGAGTTTAATTTTTCTTCATAATCTGGATACCCTATCGGATTCTGCGAAGTCATGTTTTTGTTAAACTCGACAAATGTGCCATAATCCGCAGTATAATCCAATCTTTCACGCCATGTCAACCGTGCGTGATAGTTACATTCAGGGCAGATTTTAATATTATTTTCAAACTCTTCAATAAGAGTTTCCGTACGACAACGCGGACATTTAAAAAAAATGTCGTCTGGCACTCCTTTTTTCTCGCTAATCTGCGTTTCCCCGATATGAGCGGCGTCAAGAAAACGATCTTTTACGGTTTTTAATAAATCCTCTAGCATTAATGTGTTTCCTTCCAAAAATTATCAGCTTTATTCAAATCAGCTTCTTACGATTTAAAAAACCGATATCGAATTTCCCGGATTGAAATTCATTATCTTTTAATAGATTCAGCTGAAAATCAATGTTTGTCTGAACGCCTTCAATCAAAAATTCTGATAAAGCTATGCGCATTTTCGTAATTGACTCCTCACGCGTATTGCCCTTAACGATAACTTTAGCGATCATAGGATCATAAAACGGTGAAATCTGATAGCCCTGAAATACTGCGGTGTCTATTCTTACATTAAACCCGCCGGGCAAATGAAGCGACTGTATTTTTCCGGGCGAAGGCCTAAAATCGTCCTGAGGATCCTCGGCATTTATGCGGCATTCTATAACATGTCCGGAAAAGCTTATATCATTCTGACTAAACGATAATCTCTCTCCCGCCGCTATTTTTATTTGTTCCTTAATAAGATCAATACCGGTTATCATCTCCGTCACCGGATGTTCCACTTGAATTCGCGCGTTCATCTCCATAAAATAAAAATTAAGGTCGTCGTCAACCAAAAACTCTATGGTACCTGCATTGTGATAGCCGCATGCCCTAGCCGCATTTACAGCCGCATCACCCATTTTTTCACGCAGTTCAGGCGTCATAACCGGGCTAGGACTTTCCTCAAGCAATTTTTGGTTGCGTCGCTGGCACGAACAATCTCGTTCTCCTAAATGCACGACATTGCCGTGCTCATCCGCGAGAAGCTGAATTTCTATATGCCTGGGATTAACAATAAATTTTTCAATATATAAATCCCCGTTTTTAAAACTTGACAAAGCTTCGCTTTTAGCTGCAACCATATTTTTTTCAAGATCGTCCTCTGAAGCGACGTATTTTATTCCGCGTCCTCCGCCCCCCGCGCTGGCCTTTATCATTATGGGGTAGCCAATCTTTTCGGCCGTCTCCCGCGCTTCGTCAAAATTATTTATAATCCCATCCGAACCCGGAACTACAGGTACTCCTGCATTTCTCATGGTTTTTTTTGCGTTTGCCTTATCTCCCATGGCATCCATGGCTTTTACTCCGGGTCCTATCCACTTTATACCGCATTTGCCGCAAAGCTCAACAAACGCGCTGTTTTCCGACAAAAACCCGAATCCTGGATGTATTGCTTCCGCTCCGGTCAACTCACACGCCGATAAAACAGACTTAACGTTAAGATAACTGTCCTTAGAAAGAGGAGGCCCTATACAGACAGCTTCGTCAGCCACATATGCATGAAGCGAATTCCTGTCAGCTGTGCTGTAAACCGCGACCGTTTTTACTCCCAGCTCACGGCAGGCGCGAATTATCCGTATAGCTATCTCTCCCCTGTTGGCGATTAGTATTTTTCCAAACATAAATTCTCCGAAATTAATAATAGACTTCTTGCGTAATTAAAACGCAACGGATTAAGAAACAAAATTTTCGCCGAACTAGGCAATTTTGCCGCGAATATCCGTTGATATTTAAAGCAAAATTAACGAAGTTTGGCGAGGAATACGCAAGTGATTTGTACGTCAAGCCGTTAAGCGTGAGTTGTGCGGTGTCGCCCATGATATTTTCTAAGTTAATTAACTAATAGTCATCATGTAACCCATCGCCTAAGAAGCGAGGGACATGAACGCGGTTATGCTTATCTCAAATAAAATAGTTGCCAAAAAACTGCGTAAAAACCATACTCCAAAATTTTTGCTTGATTTTTTTGACTATTTTTTTATTTGATGCAAATATTATTTCAATGCAAAGCTGATTTCCGCCGAAACTGCCTTTTCTCCATTCACAGTCGCAAGCCCCTTTCCTATCCCAACAGGGCCTTTTACCTTAATGATTTCCACCTCTAGCCTTAAATCATCGCCAGGCACTACCTGCCGCCTGAATTTTGCTTCCCTTACCCCACCAAAAAAACCTATTTTCCCCTTATTTTCAGGCAAAAAAAGCATAGCGGCAGCACCCGACTGAGCCATCATTTCAAGCATAAGCACTCCGGGCACTACCGGATATCCGGGAAAATGCCCCTTAAACCAAAAATCGTCCTCTTTTGTATACTTCATAGCAACGACTCTTTTTCCCGGCTCCATCTCCAATATTTCGTCAATCAGCAAAAAAGGGTCCCTGTGCGGTATTATTTCCATAATTTGATCTTTATTAAACAATGCCATGTTTAAAACTCCCGTCTATCTGATCAGCATTAACTTCTGGTCGAACTCGACCGCCTCTCCGTTTTTAGCGAATATCTCTCCTACCGTCCCGTCGAATTCTGACAAAACCTCGTTCATCAGCTTCATACTCTCAATAATGCAGATCACCTGGCCTTTTTTTACAATGTCTCCGATCTTGACAAAAGGCTTGCTGTCAGGCGACGGAGCTTCATAAAAAGTCCCTACGATTGGCGATTTAACAAGATTTCCGTTAATCTCTTCAACAACAACCGACGACCTGCCCGACAAAGCTGAATTATCCGGCTTTGCCCCCCTACCCGCATAGTTAATCGGCGAGACCGATTGTTTTGCCGCAATGTTTATCTTAACGCTTTCGGCATCTACAGAAATATACTGCAAATCCTGCTCCTTCATTATTTTAGCCAACGCCTCGACTGATCGGATGTAATCTTTCATAATCGTTACCATTCCTTAATAATAAATAAAAACAATATTAGACAGGCCTAAAACAGATGCACGCGTTATGTCCGCCAAATCCCAGCGAATTAGACAGCGCTCCGGTGATATTTAATTTCCGGTTTCCTTCCGTAACATAGTCAAGATCGCACTCAGGGTCGGGAACCTTATATCCAACGGTCTTATGCGCTATACCATTCTTGATTTGTAAAACCGTGGCCGCCGCTTCCACTCCGCCCGCAGCGCCAAGCAGATGCCCTATCATGGATTTTGTGGAATTTATTGCGATACCGCCCGCATGATTTCCAAAAACAATTTTTACAGCGTTTGTTTCAGTTTTGTCATTTAATTCAGTTGAAGTTCCGTGGGCGTTAATATAGTTGATTTCTGAAAAATCCATCCCCGATTCTTTTACTGCCAGTTCCATTGCTTTTGCCCCCCCAAAACCGTCAGGGTCAGGGCTTGTTTCGTGAAAAGCGTCGCATGTGGCCCCATATCCGCATATTTCAGCGTAAATATTTGCACCGCGACGTTTCGCGCGCTCATACTCCTCAAGAATCAGTATGCCGGCACCGTCTCCTAGCACAAAACCGCCGCGTTCCTTATCAAACGGAATAGAGGATCTGTCGGGATCTTCGCTGCGCGAAAGCGCACGCATATTGTTAAATCCGGCATAAGCAAATCCTAAATGGCAGGATTCAGTACCGCCGGATACAGCCGCGTCAATATAACCATGCTTGATCGCGCGAAAAGCCTCGCCTACCGCATGGGTAGAGCTTGCGCAAGCCGATACGGGACAGTAATTAATACCTTTAAATCCAGTTTTTATTGCAACGACACCCGCGGCCATATTACCAATCATCATAGGTATTGTGAAAACCGATACTCTGCCGTTTCCCTTGTTGTGATAAGCCATAATCTGCTCTTCACTGGTATACATCCCTCCTATGCCGGACCCTATAATTACCCCGACCCTATATGGATCGATTTCCTTAAAATCTGTTCCGCAGTCAACCAAAGCTTCATTTGCCGCCACTACGGCATACTGTGTGATAATATCAGTGCGTCGAAGCTCTTTTTTTTCAAAGCATTCTCCCGGCAAAAAATCCTTAACCTTTGATTGTACCTTAAGCGTTTCACTTTGTCCGGGAAACCATGAGCCAAGCGTAAATCCATGTCGGTTTGACATAATACTTTCCCAAAATTCGTTTTTATTATTACCGATAGAAGTTATAACCCCTATACCGGTTATAACGACCCTTCTGCCACTCAAAGAAACACCTCCAAAAGTAATTAATAGTTAATAATTTTTGTTTTTATCGGTTTACCTCGCAAACCAATAAACATTATCCCTTGTCAGTCGCTTACATTACTAATCCCCCGCTTATCTCAATTACCTGACCTGTGATATACGAGCTGTCCTTTCCTGCCAAAAATGACACCGCCCCCGCAATTTCGCAGGCATCGCCATAACGTTTCATAGCAACCGAATCAAGCATTAACTTTTTTTGCTCGCTTGAGAGCGAGTCAGTCATATCCGACCTTATAAATCCGGGCGCAACCGCATTAACGGTTATCCCACGAGAACCAAGCTCTTTTGCCGCGCTTTTGGTCATTCCTACGATTGCCGCTTTTGACGCGCTGTAGTTCACTTGCCCCTTATTTCCATATAGTCCCACTACCGATGAAATATTTATTATTCTGCCGCTTTTTTGTTTCATCATTACTGCGCCGACTAGCTTCATCATGTTAAAAACACTCTTTTGATTGATAGCGATAACCAAATCGTAATTCTCCTCAGACATCCTAACCATTAATCCGTCTCGAGTTATTCCTGCGTTATTGACCAACACGTCAATACTCCCAAAGCTGTTTTTAATATCGCTCACCATTTTTTCGCATTCACTATATTTTGAAACGTCTGCAAAAAAACATTCGGCTTTCACTCCAAAAGCGCGACACTTCCCGGCAATTTCACCGGCGCTTTTTATTGACGTGTCAGAATTTATATCATTTATCACAATGTCAAAGCCGTCTTCTGCAAGCCTTTGCGCTATAGCAGAACCTATACCTCGCCCTGCCCCGGTAATGACTGCTGTTCCCATTCTCCACCTCACATAATTTATTTTTTCACTTGTCCGTTGGCAATACCTAAGAAATCTATAGTTTTTTTAACAAATCCAAGCTTCTAAATCTTTTAATCATAAAAGCTTTTCGGCCTCTGCGATAATATCATTAACGATCTCCGCCGCCGACTGCACTTTTCTGACCATCCCGGCAATCGCGCCGCACAAAAAGCTGCCGCTTTCAATGTTGCCGTCACAAACAGCGCGTTTAAGCGCCCCGGCGGTTTTTTCCTCAAATTCCTCCGGGGTTCCGCCGTCCCGTTCAAAAGTAAGAAGGTCTCTCGCGAAACGAGTCTTAACCCCGCGGCAGGGATGTCCGGTAAACCTGCCTGTCACTATGCTGTCGGTATCCTTAGCTGAAATAACTAAATTTCTATAATTTTCATGTATCTGGCATTCCTCTGCTACTAAAAATCTTGTCCCTATCTGCACTCCTTCGGCACCCAGCATAAAACCCGCTGCGAAACCACGTCCGTCAGCAATCCCGCCTGCCGCGATAACAGGAACCGATACTGCATCAACTACCTGAGGTACAAGGCAAAAAGTGGTTATTTCCCCAATATGACCGCCGCTTTCGCTTCCCTCGGCAATAACCGCGTCAGCGCCTGAGCGCTCCATGCGTTTAGCCAACGCCACGCTAGGTATAACTGGGATGACTTTTATTCCCGCGGCTTTCCATTTCTCAATATATTTTCCCGGATTACCGGCCCCGGTAGTAACAAAAGCAACTTTTTTGTCGATCACCAACTGTGATAAATCATCAGCATTAGGAGACAGCATCATAATATTAAGCCCAAAAGGCTTGTCAGTCAACTTTTTACATTTTTCAATTTCCATTTCAATAACTTCTGCCGGAGCGTTGCCGCCGGCTATTATCCCCGCGCCCCCGGCGTTAGACACCGCAGATGCAAGCCTATGTTCGGCGATCCAAGCCATACCACCCTGTAAAACAGGGTATTTTATCCCTAAAAGTGTACAAATTCTGTTATTGTCAAACTTCATATAAACCCCCAGACATTAATAATTATTTAAATCATAAAAATACCAATAAAAATCATAGCGATCTGTTTTCCATCCGTTCTTAAGGCAACACCGCACAACTCACGCTTAACGGCTTGGCGCACAAATCACTTGCGTATTTCTCGCCAAACTTCATTAATTTTGCCTTAAATATCAACGGATATTCGCGGCAAAATTGCATTGTTTTACGACAAAAATCTTATGTGATATTTTGTCTGCCGTTTGTTGAAGGGGTAATAATATTTAGTTAGTATTCAAAACAGATAGAGCCAAACGTCAATCCAGCTCCAAACGCCACGATACAGATTTTCATCCCCCGCTCAAGCCTGTTAGATTTTTTCAGTTCGTCAAGCATTGTCGGAATGCAGGCGCTTGAAATATTTGCCCGAGTATTTATGTGAGTATAGATTTTATCCATCGTTAGACCTAATCCTTTTATTGCCGACTTTATTATCCTAATATTTGCCTGATGAGGGATTATAATATCAAACTGTGAAGGACTCATGCCAAGCTTTTCAGCCGCTTTTTCCGCGGCGGTCTGCATTACCTCAACAGCGAATTTATACACGGCTTTGCCATCCATAAACATATGCGGCGTTTTCTTCGTCTGCTCGTATCTATTTTCAAATTTATGGTTAGGCTCATAATTAACTTTGCAGTATAACGAATTGTCTTCCTCGCATTCCGGGTTAGAACTAATATATGACGAATAAATACCTTCGCCTTTTTCAGCGATTATAGCGCCTGCGCCGTCGCCGAAAAGCACGGCGGTCGTGCGATCGTTAAAATCAACATGTGACGATAATTTTTCACTTGCCACTACTAAAATTTTTTGATAAACGCCTAGCGCTAAATAAGACCTGGCAATATCCAACGCGCTGACAAACCCTGTGCAGGCGGCGTTAACGTCTAAGCAGCCAGCTCCTTTAATGCTCAACGCATCCGAAACCTGACAAGAAAGCGACGGATAAAAATAATCCGGCGTAGATGTGGAAACAATAACATAATCTATTTCTCCGGGAAAACAGCCGCTGTCTTCGAGAGCATTTCTTGCCGCGGCAATTGCCATTTCAGAATTTTTTCCGTTAAAATGAAACCGTCGTTCACTAATACCCGTGCGGCTAGTTATCCATTCGTCGTTGGTATCCAAAAAACATGCGAAATCATCGTTTTTAATCCGATATTCAGGAACAAAGCTGCCTGTCCCGATAATATTTATTCCGCCAAAGCCGCCCATATTAATATTACTCCTTGATTTTACCTTAAAAATATTGTATAATTATTCAATAACATGTATATATATTTTATCTTTTATTTAGGCCTTTGTCAATATAATTTTTAAATATAGAAAGGATTTATATTAAATTATGGGCAAAACAGTATATTTATTCTCCGGTCAGGGAGCGCAATATATGGGAATGGGCTTAGATTTTGCTGGAAACAGAGAAGTAAAAGATATTTTTTCTTTAGGCTCTGAAATCTTGGGTTGGGACATCATAAGCGCTATCCGCGACAAATCTAAAGAAGAATTAGGAAACACTCTTATCTCTCAGCCCGCCATATTTTCAGTATCTTTAGCAGCGCTTAAAATGGCGGAAAGCGCCGGTTTAAAGGCACAAGCCGTCGCCGGCCACTCATTGGGAGAATATGCGGCATTGGTCGCCTCGAAAATTCTGTCCGCCGAAGAAGGTTTTAAAGCTATAAAATTAAGATGTGAAGCTATGAACCGAGCGGCGCTTAAAAATCCCGGAGGCATGGCGGCGGTTTTGGGGGCCGAGTCCGAACAAGTTGACCAGATATGCAAGGAAATAAGCAAAAAAGGCGCTGATTATTATATAATTTCCGCGAACTATAATTCACCCGCTCAAACAGTCATTTCCGGGACCGTCGCCGGACTCCAAACGGCTATTGACATGCTTAAGGCAGCGGGAATTCGCAAAGTTATAAGGCTTGCCGTTTCAGCCGCCTTTCACTCGCTCCTGATGGAAAGCGCCGCTAACGAAGTTGAAAGCGGACTTAAAAACTTTAAATTTAAAGAGCCTATCGTAGAATTTTATTCTAACATAAACGGAAACAAGCTTGAAGACTATTCGGATATGCCCGGATATCTTGGAAAACATATTTGTGCGCCGGTGAGATTCGTAAATGAGTTAACAGCACTAAAAAACAACGGATATGATACATTTATCGAGTTAGGTCCTGATAAAATTTTAACAGGATTAGTTAAAAAAACTCTTTTAGATGTAAAAGCCGTTAATATCGAAAATAACGAAACGCTTAACGCCGTAAAAAAGGAGCTTTTATGCTGATTTATAACTGTAAAATAAAAATCGTTTCCAATTCTGATATTGAAAAGGGATTTGTTAGTATAAAAAGAGGAATTATCGACAATGTTGGAGATATGGACAATATTGCCGAAAAAATATCAAGCTCTGATATAAATGCCGAAGGGCACACTTTAATGCCTGGATTTATCGACTCACACTGCCATGTGGGAGTTTTTGGCGACGGTCAAGGTAACGAGGCGGTGGACGCAAACGAAGTGACCGATCCGTTAACCCCACACCTCTCTGCGCTTGATGCCGTTAATCCTGCCGACCGCTGCTTTCACGAGGCCCTTATGGGAGGAGTGACGACCGTTATCACCGGGGTGGGCAGCGCGAACGCTATCGGCGGCAGCCTAATAGCCATTAAAACTTATGGCGGTTTCAAAATTGATAACCGCGTAATCCAATCCCCGCTTGCCATAAAAATGGCATTAGGGGAAAACCCAAAGACGTGTTATCGTGACCGCGATGAATCTCCAACCACCCGCATGGCGACCGCTGCCGCGATCCGCGAACAATTGGCAAAAGCGACCCGCTATCTTAAAGATATAAACGCATATAACGAAAGCAAAGAGCCGGGATATGACGGGGGAGACTTGACGCTGCCCGAATACGATGCAAAAAACGAGGCATTGCTGCCTCTGCTTAAAAAAAAGATTAAAGCGCATATCCATTGCCACCGAGCCGATGATATTTTTACCGCTATACGCATCTGCAAAGAATATGATATTGAATATGTTTTAGTACATGCCACCGAAAGCGGAGCAATAGCTGATGAACTATTGGGAGAAAATTGCATTATCGGCCCGGTTATCTGTGACAGAAGCAAACTCGAGTTAAATAACATGAATATTTCCACCTCCGGAATATTGAATAAAATAGGGGTCAAAATTGCCATTTGCACTGACCACCCGGTCACACCCGTGCAATACCTGCCGCTATGCGCCGGCATCGCTATACGCGGCGGGCTTGACCATGATGCTGCGCTTCGTGCCATAACCTTGAATGCTGCCGAAATTTGCGGCATATCCAACCGAGTAGGAAGCATTGAAAAAGGCAAAGACGCTGACCTGCTTTTGTTTAAGGGAAACTTTTATGATGTTCTTGAAACACCAAGTCTGATAATTGCCGGCGGAAAAATAATTAGAAACGAGGTTTGACATGTTTAGGGAAATTGATGTGCGCCTTATTGAGGATGCCGTAAAAAAACTTTGTGTCCGCGCTAATATTAAACTGCCCGACGAAATTCCTGACGCTGTCAAATCCTCGGCCGAAACCGAGCTAAACCCTTTAGGGAAAGATATACTATTAGATTTGCTTAAAAACAGCGAATCTGCCGTTCACTACAATATACCGGTTTGCCAAGATACAGGCATGGCCGTAGTTTTTATCGAAGTGGGTCAGGATGTCCATCTTGTAGGCGGCGACTTGACAAACGCAATTAACAGCGGCATCGCTCTTGGTTATAAAGAGGGAAAGTTGCGCATGTCAATAGTAGGCGATCCGATTTTGCGAAAAAATACAAACGACAATACTCCGGCTATAATTTATACGTCTATCGCGCAAGGCGACAGGGTGAGAATAAAAGTTTCGCCAAAAGGCTTTGGCAGCGAAAATATGAGCCGTATAAAAATGTTTAACCCAACGGCTAGTTATGATGAAATCATTGAGTTTGTCTCCGAGACCGTATCATTAGCAGGCGGCAGCCCATGCCCGCCGGTAATAGTAGGAATAGGGATAGGCGGAGATTTTGAATATGCCGCTTATCTGTCAAAAAAAGCGCTCTGCCGCGATCTTAAAGAGCGCAACAAAAATCCGTTTTATTGTGACTTAGAGAATAAAATTCTAAAAAAGATAAACTCTCTTGGCATAGGGCCGCAAGGATTTGGCGGAAACACAACGGCTTTATTCGTAAATATCGAAACTTACCCGACGCATATAGCGGGGCTGCCGGTTGCCGTCAACATAGGCTGCCATGTTACAAGACACGCCGAACAAACAATATAACCGCGTCCATGGAACCCGTCTTTTAAGAGGCGGGGGACATAAACACGGTTATAGCTGTTTGACTAATAGGCAATAAAAAGTCAAATTGCGATATTCTGCGCCGCAACCTTATTCAGGAATAAATAGTGTTATGTAGGAGAGTATTATGACAGACTTTCCCTTGCTTTCTCTGTGTACGCGAGATAACTTTGAATCAGTTATTGAGCTTTACCTTCCGATGGTCTACAGGCTAGCCTTTTCGCGCGTGAAAAATATCCACGACGCTAATGATATTTCTCAAGAAGTTTTCTTAAAATACATGCGTGCGGATAAAACCTATAACGATGAAAACCATCGAAAAGCATGGTTAATCAAAACCACCGTGAACACCTCGAAAACCATGCTTCTCTCCTCTTGGAACAAACGCCGCGCTGATATTGATTCTGTCCCCGAAAAAGGAGAAGACGACAAAAGCATTTTAGATCTTGAACTTCAAGACACCGTTTATAGCGCTGTTATGGAGCTGCCCAAAAACTATAGAACAGTTATCCACTTGTTTTATTATGAAGACATGCCGGTCAACACAATATCAAAAATTTTAGGCAAACCCAAAAACACAGTCAAATCCCATCTCTACAGAGCGCGCGCAGTACTTAAAGAAAAGTTGGAAGGAGTTGAGTTTGATGAAATTTAATTTCTTGTATAAAAAAGCGAATGAAAAAATTAACCCTTCTGACGATCTTTCTTCCACTGTCCAAAAAATAGTGCTCGAAGAGTTCCAAAAGCTAAAATCTTCATCTAAAATTTTCAGGCTGATGCCCACAGCCGTTATAGTTTTTTTAATTACCTTGTTAATTATAATAACCTCACAACAAACCAATCTATACGATTCTCATTATTCTTTGCAAAGAGACTCGGGGGAATACGAAGCGGGAGACATCCCACGGCTTTCAGAACCCAAAATAGCCACAGAAAATATAATCGAAACCGCCGAAACTCCCAAAATTTCTCTGAAATCATCTCCGGTTGGAAATGCTGAAACGACAAGCGCAGCTCCCGATACAAACTTAAATTTACGAACCGCCCCGGCTGAGACTGGCTCTCTCGAACCGGAGCAAGCTTCCGCACCTGATCTGCAGGACAAAGCAGTTGAAATTTACGCAAAACCTTCTCAGAAGACGGAAATAGATAAAACCGATATCACTGACGGCGAAGCCGTTACAAATGAACTTTCAGTCGATTATGAAGTGAAATATCAGAAAAACGGAAATGTTGTCATAGAATACTTTAATAACAGCAGTTTCATAATTTCGTTTGGCAGACATTATAAATTGCTTGACGAAAATAAAAAAGAAATACCTTTCAACAAAGAAGCTATTTTTGCATTAGACTTGACGCTTATAGCCCCCGGAGAAACCAACACACTGACCATATTTTTAGGCGAGCCATATTTCAGCGATCTTGAAAGCGGAAATTATTTCGTAAGACACGAGCTTTTCGGACAAAGCGCTAAAACTATGGAAATACCGATCACTATACCCGCGTTCATGTCCCCCGCCTCTTAGGCAGCGGATTTCATGCCGACGCTTGTTAAAACATTGGAAGCGGCTCCGCCGAAGATGTTTGAATACCGCGCAAAGCGCGGTACGTCCATCGCCTAAATTAGGTGTTGGGCGGTGAACGGTTTTATAGGATTTATTGCATCCAAAGTAATCCGCTTAATATTTTTTCACACTTTCCGCGAAGTTACATAAAATTAAGTATAAAACAACTTCGGAGGGAAAAAGCAATGACAATGACCGCGACTATACTCAATGTTAATTCCAACAGCCTTTTGGTGAGGGATTCGAGTAACAACCAGGAAGTATTGGTGTTTTACACATCAGAAAACTTAAGGCCTGACGACAAGGTGAAAATTACATATAACGGCCTTATGACCCGCAGTTTTCCACCCCAAATAACAGCAGACTACATACAAAGGATAGGTTCGCCCGTTCCGGTTACCTCACAAATGTGGGGGATCGTGCTTCAGGTATTTAAGGATTATTTCACAGTGTGGGATTACACTGAAAACAGAGTGGTTCAGGTCGACTTTCCGGGTGCGAATCGCCGCGGTTTAAGGACAGGATTGCCGGTCACCATTACTTATGACAGCATATCATTTGATGACCCGCCGTTTGTGACCGCGGTAAACGTGACCCCCACTCAACCTCTGGCTCCTTCGCGCCCTCCGCAAAGACCTCAGCGCCCCGGACGTCCGCCGCAAAGACCACGCCCCAATCGTCCCGGCCAGTCTCCGCAACCCGCGACTCCTTTGCGG
>JAISVH010000038.1 GCA_031271685.1 Eubacterium sp.
AAGCCCAACATGTGTATACATGGGCTTTCCTTTAAAAGTCAGTTGAATTTTTGCCTTGCACTCCCGCCTATTAATCTTCAGGATGCTCCCGCAATAATTTTTTAAGGGTCCGCTTACAACGCGAACACGATCTTTCTCCACTAAACCGCTGGAGAATTCAATCTCATCATATTGGTTCAGCAACATCCGTATAGCATCTATTTCATCCTGACGCATCGTATCAAAAGACCTATCACCGTCACACAAGACTGTAAGAAATTTGGATGATCCCCGCAATGCTCTCTTAAAATACAGTGGATCATTTGATTCCATAAAGATATAACCCGGAAATAAGGGGCGTGATACTTCAGTCATTTTGCCTCTGTAAAAATGGGAAAGTCTTCTCGTTGGAAAAAATAGCTTGTACGGAATGTCAATGTTTTGACGTTGAAAATATTTTTGCAGATAGTCAATGACTCGCGGTTCGTCGTTTGTCATTGCAAATAGTACCTGCCACATTTATTCACGTCCTTTGCACGTCCCTGAGATGTTCGGAAAGGGAAGGAAATGATCAATATGCTACCATTACAAATATATATAATATTAGCATGATTGTTGCTTTTCTCTCAGCAAGAAGGGAGTAACACGGCATATTCCAAGAGCAACTGGATTTTCTCGTTGTATTATAGCATATCTGAGCGAATAAGTAAATATATACGATTTATAATAGAATCTATGTATAAAGCGAAGCAGATACCGATTACGGCATCTGCTCATTTATTAGTGTTTTTTTATTATGTATATTATTGTGTCACTTTAAAAAATCCCCACTCCGGCTTGTGATGCTGCGCAAATACGTCTGCTTGCAAGTACTTCGCTCGTTCACCTCGCAATTAACAAAAGGTTTTTTAGAGTTTCTCAATTGCTAATTATGCTCGTTTAAATCCAAAACAACCTCGGCGGTAAACATGTCATCCAAACAAGATAGATTCATTTTGCCGTTGTATTTCTGAATAGCGTTTTGAATTGACAATAAACCAATTCCGTGATTTTCTATGTCTTTTTTTGATGTTGGAATAATTTTACTCCCAATCTTTACTTTTTTTGCAATTGGATTTGTAATAATTAAAATCCAAAAGCCGTTATTCATAACTGTTGATATACGTATGGTCGCTCTGTTTTCTATCCCTATAGCTGAACATGCTTCAATCGCGTTATCTAGCAAATTCCCAAGGATTATACAAATATCAAAAGAAGATACCCCCGAGCGAGGGATTTTACCCTCAAATAGAATGTCCGCAAGAATAGATTTCGCGTTCATCCGCTTTTCAGACAACAGAGCATCTGCAATCAGATTTCCTGTCATATAGGAAATATAGTCATCGTTTTGGACAGTTTGTTCACATCTATCCAGCAATTCAAGAGCGCCGTTTACATCGCTGTTTTGTAGATGACCGACAAGTCCGAGCCTTATATTTTCAAAGTCATGTCTAAATCTTCGTATGTCATTGTTTGCCTGAACAACAAACTCATACTGCTTGACTTGGGCTTGTATTTGCTCGTCAAGCTGTGAAATAGCAGCTTTATAGCTAACATTCAATGAATTGCCTACAAGAATAAACGGCCACAAGATCCCAACAAAAATGATGATCGCCGCAGCTGCCCACTCAGCTAGTGCTAGATGTATTGTCCGCGGGACATTTACAGCATATGAATAAATAAAAAAGGCAAACGCATCACTGAGCCATACAGAGATAAGAAGAAACAGTTTTAACTTCATTGAAATAAAATCAATATGTCTTTTTGCTTTATAAAAAACAGAGTTGAAGGAAAAGACGAGGCAAATCACCAACAAAAAGATATGGAGAAAAATATCAACTATTGTCCTGGCAAGAATCGCCGTCGTAAAAACCTGCATAATCCATTTTACGGCGGCAACAAGCGTAATTGATACCCCATAATACAGCAAAGAGACATATAGCACCTTTACTTTTTTTACATTGCAGATGGTAATTAAAGGAATGATAAAAATTAGAGGTGTAATACTAACAGTAACTGCATCCTCAATTGGCGTATTCGAAGACAATAAAACAAAGACGACGCAGATAAAAATAATTGGGATTGCAACGAATGACTTCTGCTTATGCAACTTTCCGTTAAATAGCTTAATAACAATAATATGAACACATGTAAGATATGTTAGCAACTCAACGCAAGGAAGCAGATTCATACTTACCCTCCTTTTGCTCCTATAAAACGACATGTTGCTCCTTTTATCGGCTTTTTCTTTTAATTCCCTGTATTTATTAACAATAGAGAGAATCAAAAGAAGGGAGGCATACAGGTGTTTATTTGGGAAGCATTGATGAGATTACTCGGCTATAAAAACCCGTGACTATTGCGCATGAAATTGGGCGGCTTACCACAATGGTACGCCGCCATTTTTTACTGCTTGACTTCCTCCCGCCTTGGGTTTTGAAGGATTGAATATTCGCGATAAGCTGCTTTAAATGCCTTTAAATAGCTCCGGCTCACATGAACTTTTTCTCCATTTTTTAAGGAAATTTCATCATTATTATATTTGGATATGTAATTCAGGTTAATGATGAAAGCGCGGTTCACTTTGTAAAAATGGTTCTTAGGGAGCAACCGGCTTATCACCGCCATTGTCTTCGCGCAGAGCATTTGATCTCTAGTGAGATGGATGTCGCAATATTTATTTTTTGCTTCTAAAAACACAATGTCTTTTGTATTTACTTGAACCGTTTCTCTGTTGTGTTGTAGCAGAATGGGGTAATCATTTCCATGCATTTTAAAATAATCGTCCAATGCCGCATATAGCTTGGAATGCGCCAACGGTTTTTCAAAGAATCGGAATGCGCTGACCTCAAATGCCTCATATACAAAGTGCGGATAATTCGTCATAAAGATGATCGCACAGTTGATGTTTTTCTCTCTGAGTTTCCTCGCTGTGCTAAGACCGTCCAATTCGCCCATCTGATAGTCAAGGAGAATTATATCATAGATTGTTTGGGTTTGAAGCAACGCTTCTCCGCTATTATAGGCATCGATAACCAACTCGAATTTTCGGCTATTTGCGTATTGATAGATGACAGGTTTTAACGTTTGGATCAAAGCATTATCGTCATCACAAATAGCCAATCTCATTTTAACACCCCGTTTTTTAAGATAATAGAGTGCTTTTTGCTCCGGCATATCAACCTGTTGTCCCATTTTACTTGACCTCCATCTTTTCTTACAGTACCATCAATTGTTGAAAGAGGAGGCGTATTTGAGAGCGGAAAAAACTACGGCGGTTTGCTGTGTCAGCAGCAAACCGTTTTTATTGAGTTAAAAGTCCTCCATAGCAGTGGCTATACGCACAAGAAGATCCCTCTTCTGGGGTTCCCAGCGCTTGATTAATTGAAATAGTTCGGAGTTCAGATATTGTTCGGAGTTCTCGTCTGTATCAGCAACCAGGTTCTCTATTTTTGCATGGATGATATTTGCGATTTCATCCAACCGTGAGAGGGATACCTCAGCAACGCCTCTCTCGATTTGGCTGATATAACTTACGGACACATCTAATGCATCCGCCACCTGTGCTTGCGTTATTCCCTTTATTTTACGGTAGTATTTTATTCGTTTTCCGATAATATGGAAATCTATCACATTCAACACCCGAATTCATTATACCAGTAGTATCTTCAAAAGGAAGAAATCAATACATCTATCATAAATTGTATATATTTATTTTTACCATATAATATAATATTGATCTACATAAATTTTCTTTTTGCTCCCAACATCCGACCTTTCGCTCTGCATTTTGAGCATGGAATAGAGGCTTGTAGATTGCCTCCTGACCGAGAAGGGGTCAAAGCGGGACTTCGGTGCCTTTACCGACCTGACCCAACACCGGCTTCACCTGTGAGATGAGATCATGACGTTTGAAAATGTCAAACAGGACAGTCTGCTGAAAGTAAAAAACTGAGGCGGCAAATCCTTGCAAATTCTAAAAGAAAAGACCAATGCAACATTCTCAGAAAGATTGTTGCATTGGCCTTTTTGCCATTATTAAGGGGGTTATCAATATGTCAGCTACTCAGCCAATCCGAAACAAACACCAAGTCCGCG
>JAISVH010000061.1 GCA_031271685.1 Eubacterium sp.
ATTAGATTTTTTATACAAAAAGTTACGCTTCACCATAGTTTCCCAAAAAGTCAAAATAATCTGTAGAATCGGCAAGTTGTCCGATAAGGTCTAGAACTTTTTCATCCTCCACACTGCCGTCAACGTCAAAATAAAACATAAATTCAAAGTCGGTGCCTTTCATCGGGCGAGACTCTAATTTTGTTAGATTAAGCCCTAAAACGGAAAACTTGGTCAAAAGCGAATACAAAGCGCCCGCCTTATTGTCAAGAGTCAGCATAAGGCTTATTTTATCTGCGCCGTTATATATCTGCAAGTCTTTTGAGATACAGATAAATCGAGTATAATTGTTATCGCTGTTCTGCACTTCATTTGACAAAACGGATAAATTATAAATTCCCGCGCAGTTTTTAGACGACAGCGCCGCAACATCTGTCCGCCCGGAATCCGCCACCACCTTTGCTGCAACGGCGGTATTTTCGCATACAGTTACTTTGACTTGCGGATTATCCTTAAGAAATCCGCTGCACTGGGTTATCGCCTGCTCATGCGAAAAAATCTCTTTTATATCTCCAAATTTAACATTTTCGCGAGCAAGTAAAACGTGATTGATCCTAAGCTTAACACTCCTCGCAATATGAAAATGATATTTTTTCATCAGCTCATAAACTTCAGTTACCGAGCCCGCCGTAGAATTCTCAATCGGAAGCACCCCATATGCGCAAAGACCTTTTTCAACCGCCCTAAACACACCGTCAAAGGTATTCATATACATTATTTTAGGCGCTGAGAAAAATGAATCAGCCGCTATTTGAGAATAAGCTCCTTCGATCCCTTGGCAGGCGACATATGCCGTTTGTGGAAAAGATTTCATTTTATTTTCAAGAGATTTTTTTATTCCGCCGACAATAGGATTTTTACCTTTTATAAGAGTGCTTTGATAAGTTCGGGTGATATCAATAATAGTGCCGAACAATATTTTAGTAAAATTTTGCGTTTCTTCATCGCAAGAAGAGCAAACCCTATATAAAATCTCCCTCTCCCGCTGTGGGTTAAATACGGGGAGATTATTATCCGCTTTATATTTTGCCATATCCTTAGCTATTTCTATCCGCTTTTTAAACAGTTGTAAAATCTCATCGTCAATCTCATCAATTTTAATACGACAGTTATCTAAATCCATGTTTTTACTCTCCTTTTAACTCCATAAATTACCGATATGTTTTTATTATACCATAAAATCATATATAACGCAAGTAAACAACCATTCTAGCTGCAATAAAGCCTCACAGCTTCAAAAATCTGCTGCGGAATCGCTTCCGGGGATTAAAAATCACCCTCCGCCTAAAAGATGGGGGGGCATTAACGCGGTTATAAAAAATTTTAGCGACAAGCCGACCAAACAAGCTAGGAAATATCAATAATAATAATAATAATAATGAAAAATCTACATTTAACCTGAATATATGTGTTATCCGCAAAATACCGTTCGGCGCTGCGTTAAAATACTATTTTTACTTCAGTGCCTATCCCCGTCCTACTTGTCAGCTTAACCTGAGCGCCATGCAGCATTGCCCCGTGCTTTACGATCGACAACCCCAAGCCAGTTCCGCCGGTTTCTTTAGAACGCGCTTTATCCACGCGATAAAAGCGCTCAAATACTCTTTCTTGATCGTGCTCGGATATTCCGATCCCGGTATCCTTAACCGTGACCACTGCCTTTCCTGCGTCATTCGCAATGTTTATTTCAGCGATCCCGCCGGGTTTGTTATATTTCACCGCGTTGTCTGATAGATTATATATCATTTCGTCAAGTATGCGCTCATAGCCGTTGATAAAAACCGCTTCTCCGCTAATTATAATAGCAATATCATTTTTATCCGCTTCCGGCTTCAGCCTTCTTAATATTTGGCTTGACAGCCCATATAGATCGACCGACTGTTTTTCAGGTAAATTTATCCTTTCATCTAAAGCCGATAATTTTATTATGTCCTGTATCAGTCTTATAAGCCGCCATGCCTCGTCATATATCTTTTCAGCAAAAGCGCGGTTATCCTCCGGTTTTGAATGTCCGCTCATCATTATTTCCGCATATCCTGATATTGATGTAAGCGGGGTCTTCAACTCATGAGAAACATTAGCGCTGAATTCACGGCGCAAATCCTCGCGCTCGCGCTTTTCGGTAACATCTATTATAAAAAGTGTCGCCCCAACTACAAGCCCGTCTTTATAGATTGGGTTGCAAAAAATTTGATAGTGTTTGCCAAAAAGTTCAAATGACCTTTCTGATTTTTGCCCCTTTATCGCGTCGTCTGTCATATCTCTGAACACGCGGCTCCTGTTTACCGTTAACAGGCTTCCCCCTTTTATTTCGCCCAACAGCTTTTCAGCGCTGTCATTAAAGTTTATTATTTCGGCCCGGTTATTGACCAACACAAAGCCTTCCTGCATGTTTTTAGTTACCGAATTAAGCTCTTCTCGGCTTTGCCTTAATTCTTCGGCGCTATTATCTATATCCCGCTTTTGATTTCGAATTCTGCGCAGCAAAGGAGCCAGTTCGTTTTCATAAATATTCTTTTCAGGGTTATCCAAATCAAGCTCGTTAAGCGGACGAACAATACGCTTTGAAACTTTCCATGACAAGTATGCCGAAAGGGAAATTATAAAAACGACAATGACGATAAACGGCTGAAGCATTCCCAAAATCAGGGTAAGCGGTGAATATCTGTTGCCGGAAACGCGAAGCACGTTTCCATCATCTAGCCTGACTGCATAATAAACCGAAGTCTCAAGCATAGTATTAGAAAACCTCGACGCGCTTCCGCTCCCGATTTTAAGAGCTCCCTGCACCTCAGGGTATTCAAACTGATTCAGCATTATAGAAACGTCCGCCTTGTTATCATATATAGCCGCCCCATCTGAATTTATCAAGGTTACCCTATCTATGTCGCTGCCGATGCGCTTAAAATAGTCGGCGCCCTCGGACAGATAGCCGTCTTTAACATAAATCATCTCGGTTTTCAGCTGAGAAATTCCTAAATTCGTAAAATAATCATAAAGCACGCTGAATATCAAAATAAAGCTTAGTAAAAAAGTCAATATTATAGCTATAAACATTGATGAAAATATTCGTTTAATCATTCTGTTCTCCGTTAAACCTATACCCCGCCCCGCGAACTGTTTCTATAAAGCGTCCGTAGTCTGAAAGTTTTTGTCTCAGCGTTCTCACGTGAACGTCAACAGTGCGGTTTTCACCGTCAAAATCATATCCCCATACGCTGTCTAACAGCACATCGCGCGTAAAAACGATCTCGGGGCTTTGCATCAGGGTTATCAGCAGCAAATATTCCTTTTGTGTGAGACTTATCACGTCCCCGCGGAGCTTAACCTTATGCTTTGCCGGGAACATCTCTAATTCTTTATAGACTATTTTTTCATCATTTTGCGCCTCATTCCCTGCAGGAACTCGTCTTAATACCGCCCTCACCCTCGCCATAAGCTCCATTATGGCAAACGGCTTAGTTAAATAATCATCCGCGCCGATGTCCAGACCTATTATTCTGTCAAACTCAGAGTCTTTAGCAGTCAGTATAATCACCGGAATATTCCGAAAATTTCTATCTCTCTTTAGTTTTTTTAGCACAGAAAGGCCGTCCTGCTCGGGCAGCATAATATCAAGAATTATAAGCGTGGGCAAAGTCTTTTCCAAACTCCCAAAAAACTCGCTCGGCTTTGAAAATCCTTCTGATGTAAACCCCGAGCTGCCAAGAGTATATAAAACAAGCTCACGGATATTTCGGTCGTCTTCTAAAACAAAAATTAAAGCCATCTTTTTTCTTTTCAAACCTCTTCTGCCGGCTTTTTTGCGTGTATGCCGGTCAGTGCATAAATCACCCATTCCGCTATGTTCACCGCGTGATCACCTATTCTCTCAAGATATTTGGCTATCATCAACAAATCTACGGCATATTCGGCGTTTTCACTTTCTTCTGCAATTGTCGGCACACAGTCTGAAAATATTTTTATTATTTTTCTTTTAACACGGTTAAAGCCCTCGTCAACGATATCGTCGTCAGAAATTACATGTTCGGCAATTTCGCGATCGCTTTTTACAAAAGCTTCAATGCTATTGCTCACCATTCCAATGGCGGAATCAGCCATTTCTCGTATATGTACCTTTTCAATTAAATCACTGTTTTTAATTATTTTTGCAAGTTCCGCTATCTCAAACGATTGATCTCCAATGCGCTCCATATCCGAAATCATCTTTAACGCGGCGGAAATATGCCGTAAATCTCTTGCCACCGGATGCTGCTTTAAAAGTATCTTCATACACAGAGACTCAACTATCCTCTCCTGCTGATTGATATCCTGCTCTAAAATTGAAGTTCTTTCAAGATAATCGTTATTTCCAGACAAAAATCCTTTTATCGCGGTATCAATGCACTCTTCGCACATTGATCCCATCCGGATTATTTCCATATTCAAACGCTCGATACGCTCGTCTATAAACGCCATTAGCCAAACCTCCCCGTAATATAGTTTTCGGTGCGCTTGTCTTTAGGCATTGAAAACACCTGTTCGGTAGCGCCGTATTCCACTAAGTCGCCCAACAAAAAAAAAGCTGTGTTATCAGCGATTCTAAGCGCTTGCTGCATATTGTGCGTAACTATTACAACTGTATAATCCTTTTTTAATTTTACAGCCAATTCCTCTATTTTAGAAGTAGAAATCGGATCTAGGGCGCTAGTCGGTTCATCCATAAGCAAGACTTCAGGTTGGACCGCCAAAGCTCTCGCGATACATAGCCGCTGCTGCTGACCCCCGGAAATCCCCAAGGCATTTTTCTTCAGCCTATCCTTCATCTCATCCCAAATCGCCGCGTCGCGAAGCGCTCCCTCAACTATCTCGTCAAGCTTAACGCGGCTTTTTATTCCGTGAGTGCGCGGTCCATATGCTATATTTTCATAAACGCTCATAGGAAAAGGGTTAGGACGCTGAAAAACCATTCCCACCCGTTTTCTCAATAGGTTTATATCTATATTACCATATATTTCGCTATTGTCAAGTTTTATGCTACCCTCAACGCGGCAACCCTCTATAAGGTCGTTCATTCGATTTATTGACTTAAGTAAGGTCGATTTTCCGCAGCCCGAAGGCCCGATAAAGGCAGTGATCCGCCTTTCCGGGATTTTAAAACTAACGTTGTTAAGCGCCTGAAAATCGCCGTAAAAAAGACTGAAGCTTTTAATATCCAGTTTTATCATACTTTTATAATTTTTCCTTATAAATAAATTTACCCGCCAATTTGGAAGACAAAAGGTTAATGCCTATCACCATTATAAGCAATACAAAAGCTGTGGCGTATGCCTCGTTCACATAAAGCCCTTCCGAAAGCAAAACGTACATATGCACGGAAAGAGTGCGCCCGGAATTCATAAGGGTTTTTGGTATCCCCGAAACCGTTCCGGCCGTAAACAACAGCGCGGCAGTTTCTCCGACCACCCTCCCGATTCCCAAAATTATCCCAGAAAGTATGCCTGCCGATGCCGTAGGCAATATTATTTTAAATATAGTGCGAAGCTTCCCCGCACCCAAACCGAAGCTGCCTTCGCGGTACAAATCCGGCACGGCAATAAGGGATTCCTCCGTTGTCCTTATGATCAGCGGCAAAATCATAAGCGATAAAGTAAACGAGCCGCCAAGCATAGAATATCCAAACCCGAAAGTTCTCGCAAAAATCAAATATCCGAATAAACCGAATACTATAGAGGGTATCCCCGCTAAAGTCTCTGTCGTGAGTCGGATAAAATTTACAAGCTTGCTTCCCCGCCTAGCGTATTCGACAAGATATATTGCCGAAAACACACCCAACAAAGTAGAAAAAAACAAGCTTATAACCACCATAGTGATGGTATTTACAATCGCCGGAAGCATCGAAACATTTGTCCTGTTATACTCCCATTCAAAAAGCGACGGTTTTAAATTAGGTATACCTCTTGCAACTATATATATCAGCAAAGATAAAAGCGCACACGCCACAACGACTGCCGAAAAAATTACTAGCGCCCGCAGCACAACCGCCGCTTTGGCCCTTTTATAATTTACAGTTATGCCGCTTTTAATAAATTTCGGCTTGGATTCTTTTCCGTTAGCCTTCAGCTTTCCTTTTACGTCGCGGGTTTCAGGCTCTTTGTTTTTGACCGTCATGCAGCCTTATCCCCTTTCTTAATCAACGAAAAGCATATATTTATAAGTAAAATGAATACAAAAAGCACAACCGCAGTGGCGATAAGCGCCTCGCGGTGCAAATCGGCGGCATATCCCATTTCAAGGACGACATTGGCGGTCAGGGTCCTAACTCCCTTTAACAAGCTAAACGGCATTACCGCCTGATTTCCCGCCACCATAGACACAGCAAGAGTTTCTCCTATAGCGCGTCCCGTCGCCAAAATGACTCCGGCAGTTATGCCGGACTTTGCCGCAGGAATAACCACTCTGAGAATGCTCAATTCGTGCGCTGTCCCAAGCGCTATCGAACCATCGTAATAAAGATCCGGCACGGCGCGCAACGAAGCTTCAGAAACGTTTATCATAGTAGGCAGTATCATAATCCCAAGCAATATTGACGCGGTAAGCACGCTTTTACCTCCGCCGCCGAATTTCTGCATAAACGGCACCAACGCAGTCAATCCGAAAAATCCGTAAACGATCGAAGGTATGCCCGCTAGCAGATCAACAGCCGGTTTAAAAAACTTATATAATTTTTTCGGGCAGAAAAACACCATAAAAACAGCGGCAGCAAGCCCCAAGGGCACGCCGATAATCAGCGCGCCCGCAGTGACGTATATGCTTGCTACTATCATAGGGAGTATGCCGAATTCTTCATTGCCCGGCTTCCAAGTCGTTCCGGTCAAAAAATCTAGCCATCCTATTCTATGCATGGCAGGCAAACCGTTAGTTAGCAGAAATAGGCAAATTATAATAACCGCGACTATAGACACACATGCCGCCAACATAAACAAAACCCTAAAAATTGATTCTTTTATCTTAATTTTATTTGTTTTCGACGCCATTATGAAAAGGTGCTCCATTCTGTGGTTTCCCCAATAAATATGCTTTTGATCTGTTCTTTTGTAATATTTTCAAGGGGATTGTTTTTGTTAACGATTACAGCTAAACCATCAATAGCGATAACCGTAGGAATCAACCCTTCGGCAAGTTCTGTGTCCTTTAGCTCACGAGAAGACATGCCTATTTCCAAAACGCCGTTAATCGCGTCCGTCATTCCTGTTGAAGAATCGCTCATGGTGAGTTCAATGTTAGCTCCGGGGTTTATTGAGATATAAGATTCTCTAAGCGCTTCCATTACCGGATTAACCGAAGACGAACCTCCTATTGTCAAGGTTCCCGAAATCCCGGAAGCCTGATACGAAACGCCTTTAAAATCGCTTATGTATCCGTTGTCTTCTATGACTGTCTGTCCTTCATCGCTAAGTATATAGTTCACAAAATCCTGACCAATTTCGCTTAACCCTTCAAGATGAGCAATAATAAAAGGCCGCGAAATTTTATATGCCCCTGATTTAACGTTATCGGTGTTGGCGACAATGCCATCAACCATGAGCGCCTTTATGGTGTCGTTCAACGAGCCAAGCGATATGTATCCTATAGACTCGTTATTGTTTGCAATCGTCGTCATCATAACCGATGTGCTGTTTGTGATTTCCGCCGAGATAGTGGTTTGGTCAACATCGCTGTCGTCTAAAATCTCAAACAGTTCCACAAAAGCGCCTCTGGTCCCGGACCCGTCTTCGCGCGAAACAACGTATATACTTCCGGTCGGCCCTCCCAACGGCTCCAGAGTGGTATCCGCGCTAGTGACCACAGGAGCGGCAGGAACTGTCTCGCAGCCGGCCAATAAAGCGGTGCCAGACAAACATATCGCTAAAAACAATGATAATTTTTTCTTCATGGCTTAATTTTCCTTTCTTATACTTATCTCAAATTAAAAAATAGTCAAAAAATCAAGCAAAAATTTTTATAGCCGGTCAGTTTAAAAACGCTAAATACGTTTTTAAGACGCGGCGTGCACCGCGTGCCACAGAAGGCGGCCTTCCCTTGTCACATAGTCAGCCGCGCGCATTAAGTTGCCAACGGGCTTTGCCCGCTGTTTAAAAACCCTTTAGGGTTTTTAAATTGACTGACTATATGTATGGTTTTTATATATTTTTTGATAACTATTTTAATTTGAGAATAGTATTAACACTGTATTTCAATAATACAGCCTAAATGTTAAGTTTAAAATCTTTAAACGTTAAGTTTATGTTAAATGCAAATTATA
Source organism: Eubacterium sp. (assembly GCA_031271685.1). GTDB lineage: Bacteria > Bacillota > Clostridia > Oscillospirales > Ruminococcaceae > Ruminiclostridium_E. The sequence goes on from JAISVH010000061.1 coordinate 8,324, forward strand.
ACCGTGCTCATGCCCCCCGCCCGTCTCTTAAGGTGGCGGGTTATAATCGTTTAACTTTAAATTTTCTAAATTTAAAGTTAAACTAGGATTGAGCTGTTTGCGAACATCGCCCGCAACGCGCACGTTGCGGAACCTCTTTAGCTTAAAAAATACTAAGTATTTTTTAAGCTAAAGGGCTATAAATGATAACACTTGTTAAAACAATTTAAAGCGGCTTCGCCGCAAATATTTGAATATTCTGGGCCAAACATATATCAGTTTGACTTTTTAACGATAACATGATATAATGCTTTTAAAAAATAAAAATATTATGAAAGGACAAGAAATATGCAAAACTTTGATTTTTACGCCCCTGCGCGCATTCTGTTCGGGAAAGACGAGGAAAAACGAGTCGGAGAGCTTTTAAAACCTCACGCCACAAAAGTTCTGCTGCACTACGGCGGAGGCAGCATCAAAAAAAGCGGACTATATGACACTGTTTTCTCTTCACTGAAAGCGGCGGGCCTTTCGGTTGTTGAACTGGGCGGCGTAATGCCGAATCCGCGGCTTTCGCTAGCACGAGAAGGGATCGAGCTCTGCAAAAAAGAAGATGTTGACTTTATTTTGGCTGTAGGCGGCGGAAGCGTTATAGATTCCGCGAAAGCTATCGCCATGGGCGTATACTATCCCGGAGATGTTTGGGAAATATATATGAAAGGCAGGATGCTTCAGGTCAAAAAATCGCTGCCTGTTGCCACCATACTTACCATTCCTGCGGCGGGGAGTGAATCAAGCGGGGATACCGTCATTACTAATGAAGAAAAACAGCTTAAATATGGTTACGGCGCGCCGGCGCTGCGCCCACTGTTAAGTATAATAAATCCCGAGCTTTTCTTTACGCTGCCTAAAAACCAAATAGCCAACGGAGTGGCAGACATGATGAGCCATGTGTTCGAGCGATATTTCACCAATACCACAAACACCGATCTGACCGACAGACTTTGTGAAGCAGTGTTGGGCACTATAATTAAAAACGCTCCCATAGTCCTTAATGATCCGCGAAATTACGAGGCATGGTGCGAAATAGGGTTCGCCGGAACCGTTGCTCACAATGGTCTGGTCGGCATGGGCCGCCAAGAGGACTGGGGCTGCCATGATATCGAACACGAACTCAGCGCTATCTATGATATAGCGCACGGTGCAGGACTTGCCGTTGTTACCCCCGCGTGGATGAAATATGTTTATAAAGATAACATAAACATGTTCGTGCAGTTCGCGGTAAACGTTATGGGCGTTAAAGGGAGCTTTCGTGATCCCGAAGGCTTAATCCTTGAAGGAATAGCCCGTTTGAGCGAGTTTTTCCATAAAATGGGACTGCCGTCTACGCTAGGCGAATTGGGAATTGACGGAGCTAACCTTGAATTGATGTCTAAAAAGGCATCTCGTATACAGTTCGGAGACGAATATCCTTTAGGCAGACTGAAAAAGCTTTATTGGCAAGATATTTTGGCAATCTACAAACTGGCTCAATGAATTTTTAAGTTGATCTCCGTAAAATAAATAAAAAATACGCCCCCTCTTTTCAGAAGGGGCGCAAAGCTTGCCGCAAGGCAAAGAATTACCGCTAACGCCGTGGCATGGCATATAAAACCCGCACAAAGCAGGGTGGGTAAAGATCTCCTGCAGGTTCGCGCTCCCTTCATCCCCATTTTAAGGGGGAGGTCTGCAATCCGCTGACAGAGTAGAAATCCCTTTTTATATGTGTTGGATTATAAAGTCCATACTTAAACGCACGAAGCAGTTAATCATTTAAATTGATGGCATGATCTCTATTCTTCATCGTCAAGACTCTCAAAATGCTCGATAAACATATCTCCTATTTCAGAGTAAAGATTGTCATCGTCTATTGTCGCAAGGAAAAATTCACCGTCTTTTTCCTCTTCTTTTAGGATGATAAATTCTATCGCGTCGTCATCGTCATCTAAATCCTCAATATACGGAACCAACGCAAGATAATTAGCACCTCCATGTGTTATCCCGTCAATTATCTCAAAGGGTTCTCCGTCAAGGTCTATTATCTCCGGTTCGTATTCCTCTGTATCCTGGGGTCCCTTTTTTTCAAATTCAGCCATTTTGTTTTTTCTTGTCTCCTTTATCCGGTTAATCAATGCTTTAATTATAACTTAACTGCACATAAATGTCAACAGGAAAAAATGGGAATTTCAAACATCTGTGGCTGAGCCGCTTCCTGTGTTTTAACAAGCGTTATAGCAAATTGACTATAGCGGCGGATTAAAAATCCCCCGCCGCCTAAGAAGTGAGACATAAACGCGGTTATAAATTATTTTTAGTTTTTTGATGAAAATATATAAACAAATGTTGAAAATTTTGTGCATTATTTAGTGTAAAATCCTATTGACAATAATGTGTAAATGTGGTAGAATATAGCCAAGGAAATAAAGTTAATTAAAAAAAGCTAATCACAAGGGTGGCGTTTTGGGGACGCGTTTTTAGTTGCGATGGCAAGAAACGAGCTTGATTTCAAAACGTAGCTTTTAAGATGTCGTGGAATCCGAGATGTTTCTTTCGGTTAATATTACAAGGCAAATGCCGAAAAACGGGGAACACGCCAGAATACTTAGCTATTTCCTTATAGGTTGCGAAATGGTTAAGCTGCCGAATATATTTGTTTGCATTGTTCAACAAAGTAGGCGCGACGATTGTTTCAAAATATATGAACGCACCCGTTCGTCGTTCATATAAATTTATCCCGGAAAGGTTGTGAGTCCAATGGAAGGTGAAACACTCAAACTACATCGAGATTGTGGCTCGGATTGTTTTGGGGCTTTCGTTACGGTCGGCTAGTTGCGGCGGCTCTTATGGCCGACGGGGATTAGGACCGCAGTTACGGTGCTTTACCGTCTAAATGCCTCGAAAAGTTATGACAGCAGTCTCGTGTAGATTAACTATTATCATGGTTAAAAACTACCGGATGAGTCCGGATTTATCGCAGAAATGCGTTTAGTATAAATAACGAGGTAATAGTCCAATGTATTAATATATACCCCCGCGGCATATAATGCCGCGGGGGTTTTAAATTTCAAACATCTACGGCTCTGCCGCAGTGCGACGCTTTCAGCGGCGAGCGTAAACATGGAATTCAATTCTATGTTTACGAAATTTGCTATAAAAATAGTAAAACTTTCATAAATTATTTTTACTTATTTTCAAGTTAATTTACTATATAATATATAT
>JAISVH010000070.1 GCA_031271685.1 Eubacterium sp.
CATACCTATAAGCCAACCTGTTGTCGTAAGCCAAGCGATAAGATCTGCAACCAGAAAAAGCCCTATATGCTGCGCAATAAAGCCGGCGACCGTTGCTATACCAACGGCTCCTCCTAAAGCGGGAGCAGCAGCAATAGAAAACATTATCACCAAAAACAGCGCTAAGCCGCCAAAGAAAACAGATACCATACCTAACTTTTCGGCGGTATTATCCGTCAGTTTTTTCTTTGTCTCAATAGCTATATCGCGCAGGGTTTCTCCGCTAAAAGCCGTTCTCCCTTTCGATGTAGGGGTAAACTTATAGTTATCGGAAGCCGCAGACATAATGCCTCTAACAAACCTTGGCTGTAATTGCGACCAGAACGGATAGCCTTTAAAAATATTTTTAATAGATTTCCAAATACCTCTAAACAAATCATTTTCGGCATATATATTGTAAAAAAACATAGCCGAACTTACAGTTTGAGACAAAAGCGTGGACATTATAAAAGCAACCCCAAACGGCATAAGGTAAGCATAACTTGAGAATAAAACCATAACTCTAAAAATAGTATTAAATACTACTCCCGAAAAAGCGTTCTGATAATGCATAGAACCTATGCCGAAAGATAATTTTTCATCAAAACCGAGTTCATTGTTCAACCCTATTAAATTTAAAAACTCAAAGTTATATCTTGTTACATTTTGAGAATATCTTTCTTCAGTACCGCCTATAGAATTAGAAACAGGTCTGCTCCAGTCTCCTATCATCCAGAAAGAATAAGCGGCTCTTGGAGTCGGAGTCATATCCTGTTTAGAAGACATACCGTACAGCATTTCATGCAATAATTGGGCACCAGTATCTTCTCCGGGTGTTTCGTCTCCCCATAACATAAGCCACGGATTTACCCTCATTTTCCCTACGCCTTTCGGCGCTACGGGCAAAGTAAGATAGCTAAAACCTATTTGAGCTATTTCATAGATACGCCCCTGTGCAAAAATGGACTTGCCGCCCGCGCTCCTTTCACCGGCAATAACATTCATAGGATATTCCGTAACTATCCCGCCTCTCATAACATTGCGCGTTAAATCACGATAGGCATTTGTCGAGAAGATGGCTTGACCCGGAAGAAGGCCGAAATGCGCATCTCTCATGTCTGCCACATTTCCCATTATCTCAAGTTCTGTAGTCTGCCCGGTAACTTTATTGCTCAAGCCGGAATTATCTGCGCCCGTTGTAATATTAAGTTCAATTCCGTAAAAATCGCAAGTATACATTAATAACGCGGCCTGGACAAATGTGCCTCCGGCACCGGGTAGCGCTAAATCGGCCTCCACAACGTTTACTTCGCTGATATATTGATTGCGGAAATCGTTGAACATTCGTCCCAAATCACCGATTGTCATATTAGGCGTTATCTTTCCGTCGTCACTAAAGAATTTTGCATCAAAGTCTTTCACTATTTGGCTATCTGCTTTATACCGCTTTATTAATGCATTTCTAAAATCAGTAAGTTTTTTAAAACCCTTAACTACCGGAACCTTCTTGCCGCCAACATCTTCAATCTTGATATCAAGACCATCAGTATCACCGGAATGATTTATGATAGGTCTATATAGAAGTCTGACACGTTTATCGTATTCTTCATAATACTTAATGAATATTTCTTCTTCCGGAGTTTTTGATCTTTTTGCGCTTAATTGTCTAAACGCGTTTTCTAAAGACAACCCATATTCATTATATATTCTCTGCAAAACATCTCTATATTCAAAATTTCCCTTCTCATTAGCTACAAATTTATGATATTCCAGCAACTGATGCCCTTTATCTCTCAACGGTTTAACTTCATTATTACCCATAACATTTGAAGCAAAACCTTCTATAAGTTGATATGCCGCGAGCAAAGACCTTTTAGCTTCAGCATTTTGTATAGATTGTATAGAGTTCGGATTTGGGTTTTCGGCATCACCCATGTCGATGTATTTATCATATATCATACTCGTAGGCTCTATATCTATCAGGGCCTTAATAAATTCAATAACTTTGGCTTCGTCATTATTTTCTCCCGACAAGCCGGCTATTATTTCCCTTAAGCTCTCTTTAACGACTTCATACCTTTGATCTTGCGCATATTGGCCCAATGCAGTGCCGAAGCGTTCTGCCGCGATAGGTCTTAATATATCCATAACGGTATATACTGCGTGTTCGTTGTATCCTTGCGTAGCAGTAACAACAGGCATATTTGAATACAGGCTTACGTCGTACGAACCTTGCCTCAATTGAGTTATAAAACCGTCAAGATATTCGGTTATTCTGCTATGCTCTCCAAAGTCCGGAAACTCCGAACCGTCGTTTACTGCGCTGATAGCTTGTGCATGCTCCGATTCGGTAATTTGGCCCTGTATGCGCAACATATCGAAGAAATTAACAAAAGCCTGCCTTACAGTGTCGCCGCTATTTAAAAACAGTCCCTTTTTCTCTCTTACCTGCAACTCTCTAAAAACTTCACCGTAGGCTACCTGCCTTTGAGTAGACGTTCTTTGACCTGTCGCTCTTTTCTTTATATTGGAAATCACACTCGGAAGTATTGATGTTGCCAGCCCTATGCAAAGTAACGCGAGGAGGAACGGGTTGCTTAATAATCCCACGCCTGCCAACAGAGACAACGCCGACAATGCAGTTGTAGCAAGCCCCGCCAACTGTACTTTTACTTTAAGATGAGAAAATAAACCTTCGGCAACTCCGGATTGAACTTGTTTATTTCTTAATTTTTGCCCGGTTTGAGGTATAAAGAAATTTGCAACGGAATAAAAAGTTGACGGGCCGATAAATAACCATATAGTTGCGCTTATAACTACTGTTATGATTGGCCACAGGCCTGTAAGACCAAGCATCGAGTACAGAGCTATCGGCAATCCTCTTAAGAAAAATCCTCCCAATAAACCGCCCCAATAAACGGCAAATAAAGCAGCCTGTTTAATATAGGTTGTTTTCATATCTTTGCTAAATCCTTTGGCAAAAATCGCGCGCGGCAAGACGATTGATGCGGCAAGGAAAGAAGCCCCCATTATGTACCCGCCGATATTTACGGCTATTGTTAACAGGCTCGTCGAAAAAGCCATACTGACAGGGATAGCCGCAAAACACGTTATAGCTATAGCTATAAACAAAACCGTCAAAGCTATGCTGAAAAATTTCCTGGCTCCGGTAACTCCGAAATATTTCAAACTAAAAAAATTCTTAATCGTCTCAGGAATAATAACGCCTTTCAATGCATTCACAAGCCTATTACTGCTGCTTACGGTAGCTTGTTTTTTGGTTCCTTCAATCGCTTCTAAAATGTCTTTTTCGCTCTTTATATCACTATCCGAATACACTCCTCTTGCAAGGGATAGATAATCGGAACGCATAGCCTTGCTGAGTTTCATAACCCCAAGATATTGCTTAGTGAAATGAACTGGTACGGCTCTCGTACCTATTTTTTTATCTAATCCTTTATTTTTTATATATCCTGACAACAAACTGATAAAGTTTATATTGCCATTCCCATCCGCTGCAGATTCTTCAATAGCTAAAATTTTCAAAAGAGCAGGAAAATATCTCTTTGCTTCTTCATATCCAATATTTGTTAAATCTATACCCTTATCATTTATTACCATAAATATTTGTTCAAATATTTCATCTGTAGTCCTGTCTGCCAATATTTCTCCCGAATCTGCAAATGTTCTTTCATTAGCGTCAGAAACAGAAATTTTATTTTCAACGCTGAAATTATGTTTCAAATCAGCTATTGCGGTATATTCTTCTATTATCGTGCTTATTCCGTTTTTCATTATTCTGTTTTTAACGGAATTATCGGCAATTGCCTTCTGCATTTCATTGTAACTTCTAATTCTTAACCTTATCTGATTTTTTATCTCATCTATGGAAAGATTCTGATTATCTCTTATCCATTTTGCCTGTTCATTAAAACCATTTTCATCCAGCCAACCTATCATTAAATATCTTTCATTTGAATTCATTACGCCTATTATATTTCTGATCATACTCATTCTTAAAGTTTGATGACGGATACGCAACCCCAGACCTTTCCCTTCAGTACTTGAAGGATTCATAGCGGCTATCCTAAGTAATACGGCTTCAGTAAGATTTTGCGGGCCGACGCCTGAAATAGCCGGTGCTTGTTTAAAATCAAACGTTTTTCTATCCGAATCAAAACTAACGCTTAAAGGATCAGCGTTTATTGTAGCCAATAATTCCCCGACAAATATATCTGTCTGAGTTTGATTTAAATCTTCGCCCGTACCCAATCTGACAGCTTTAGAAAATTCATCCGGCAGAACAGCCAATACTTTTTCTCTCTCTGCCTTGACTTTTTCAAAATACACATTACGCAGGAAAGCATCAAAATCAATATCAGTCCTATCGGCAATCCACTTTTGCATTTCATTGTAATTTCTAATTCTTAACCTGACCTGATTTTTTATCTCCTCAAGTGAAAGATTCTGACTGTCTCCGACCCATTTTGCCTGCTCGCTAAAACCGTTTTCATCCAACCATCTTATCATCAAATATTTTTCATCTTCATAAGCTTTTTTATCATAAGCTTTTTTAAAGTCATCTATTGTGAAAGTACCTTTATCAAGCAGACTGATTAACGCTACAATCTGATTATCAGGCAATGCCCTAGAAAGAACTTGCCTTACTTCTTCTATATTTTCCGAAGATTTAATTGATTCCAACAGCCTTGCTTTGTACTCTCTATCCAGAATCTGCTGTAAACGATCGAAAATCGCAGCGGAATTCGAACGGTCATTCTCGTCCAACCTGTGAATTATGCCTTCCATTAAAGAGGTCAAATCTGCTTCCGTTTTACCTAATGTATTGATATATTGCCAAACGACATAATACCTTGAATTATTTAAGCCTTCGTTATACGAGTTCAAATATGTACGGACAAACGCATTGACATCCGTTATAGAGGGCAATTCATCCTGCCTATCTGAAACCACAATATCTGCTATTTTGAAAGAAAACTCCCCGCCGGCAAGTCTGTCATACGCGTCGTCTCTTCCGGTAAAAAGCCTAAAATAGTCTCTGATTCTGTCTTCTGAAACATTAGTATCATTGTTTGTTGCCAATATAAATTTTATACGATCGGACATGACAGCCATTTCCTCTGCACTTATCGATTCAGAAACTCCGGAAGTAGAATCAGGAGCGGGAGGAGCTCCTCTTAACCGGTCGAAAAGCCTTGATAATCTGCCTTTTCCTTTTTTCTTATCTTTCTTTGAAGCATCTACTTTATCAACAAGCTTTCCGATGGATCCGAAAAGTCTTAATAAAACATATGTCGGTATAAGGAAAACAGCCATATAAAGCAAAATTGTCTCAAAGCCTTTGGTATTTAACAATTCGCTCATAAACTTAAAATTACCTACAAAATTGACATCCTGTCTGTCGCCGGATATATTAAAAAAGTTAATTATCCCGCCTATTATCTTGTTTGTAAAAGTATCTGTAGCTTTCGGCATTTTACCCAAAACAAAAGATTTGTCTCCCGTTTTATCAAACAATATATTGTTAAGAGCTTTTAATTCTCCGGCGGAAATAAAACCGGTTTCAGGAATATTAATCCCGTATTTTTGGGCAAGCAAACGCTTACCGTCGATGTCTACTGAAAAAACTCCTTCGCCTACACGATAGTTAAAATCTCTGACATAATTTATAAAATCTATTATTTCCAAAAGTTCTTCTTTTCTGCTGTTCGCCCATCCGGCCGGATTAGCTTTTAAATCTCCGGAATTTATTACTCTTGTCGAAGTTCCGTCTCCATTCGGATCCAGTTCGTATATAAACTGATAAAGTTTTTCCAAATCGAGATCCGTTAATCTTATATCTTCACCGTGTTTAGGCAATCCTATAGACACCATGTTTCCGGAGTTATAATCGTATATGGAAAAAATTTCGTTGATTTTTTCTATTGTTGCATTATCCAGCGCTTCATATAAGTTTACGACTGCAGCAAGTTCCTGCGCAGGATTGGCGCCGTGTTTTTCTTCATATTCAGCCGGATTTTTTGTCCATTCAACCCAACTGGATTCCACAAGCATATATTCAAAACCTTCTTCGCGCTCTGCAACAACTCTAAGAGTATTGCCTTGCTCGTCTACATCGTATTTTAAACCGCTTAATCCCCCGTCAACAATAACTCTTTCTCCGGTATTATTATTTATTGCAACGGCATTTCCGGTAGAAGGGCTTTTTTCAACCCTGTAAAGCAGCGTATTTAAAAAGCCCGCAATGTCTCTGGTAAGACCGCCGACTATAGCGCCGTCTGCATCAAGTTTAATTTCAACTCCCTCGCCGTATTGCGGAAGTATGTTTTGATTCATCCATTCTAAAAGAGTAATAGTAACATCTCTGCCGTTTTCATCTTTAATTGTTACATACTCGCTATTTAACTTTTTCAACACCTCGGGTATATTGTTAGAATTGGATTTATCAAGTTTCATCGAATCGGAATTAAAAGAAAAAGGATTTTCAGTATCTGCGCCGGCCGCATATGCCGTCATCAGCCCGAATATTGAAAGTGAAGGCAGATTATCAAGGCTATCGGAGGTTACCAATCTTCCCGAATAAATATTTGCCGTATACGAATTATCATAATCGTAAACGGTTTGTATCGTACCGTCAGGCTGTAACTCCGATTTCCACTGTTCAAACGTAATCTTTTTATTCGCTATGGTTATTACCGGGTTTTCAGAAGTTTTAGAGTACGCTCTCCAGGTAATGCTTCCATTCAACGCTACCTCTTTAATCCAGGTCAAATTGCCCAAACTAGAGTTGGGAGACGGCAGCTGAGCATAGTACCCGGCAACGCTTGCGGCATAAGGAAAAGCCATAGCCGTATTTCTGCTCAAACTGTCTAAATCCGTATTTTCCATCACAAGACCGTTATTGACTTTTTTCTTAACTTCAATTGTAATGCCGTCGACAACATCTCCGCCGTACGTTTCATATTTGTACGACACATTTTCACCGGCAGCTGCATTTTGCCTTACTACTATAAGATTGTTCCCGTATTCTCCGACCGGATAAACTGTCCCTTCATTGCGATATACGGCAACATCATTATTTGAGTATATACGGCCGTTTACCATCCTTAAATTATTACCGCTGAACCATGCTTTTATAATATCGTCTGTTTCACTGTATTTTTTTACCGTATAGCGTTTTCCGTTTAACGTGACGGTTGAACCTTCTCTCATAGAATCGTCAAACACATATAAAGCATCGCCGATTATTACAGGGCTCAATATATCTTCCGCCAAGTTTATTCTTCTGCCGTTTGCTTCATTAAAATTTCCGTTAAACGCCTGTCTGATTTGATTATTAATTGTATAACGCTGGCCATAAACGCGGGTCATATTTATATCTTTTCCGCTTGCGGTTTCTCTCATACGCAAAACTATTTCGCCGTTAACGACCGTTCTTTCCAACACTACATCGGTACTATTTTTATCAATTCCATAAACGGAAACTCCGTAAACAGGATTTCCGGAAGCGTCAAATCTTACATTTTTACCGATTTGAGACATATCGTCTACATAAACTCCGAATCCGCCTTCGATTTTATACTCCGACGAAGCAACGGTTTCATTATTAGATGCATTAATAATCGAAACCGTTTTTTTGCCGTCTGCCATATAGAATGACGCCTTGTATTGGACATTCTGATATTCAAAAGTGAGTTCGTATGTCTCGCCGTTTGCAAGAGCATCTTCGACTTTCCCCAAAGTTTCAAAATAAGGTATAAAATTCGGTTTACCTGAAAGGTCACTTTCAATTTCTGTTTGAACCAACATATTGGATACAATGTTCCAGTGTTCGGAATCTATGCCTGATGCCGTAATACTAACATTAGTGCCGGAATCAATTTTACTTTGCTCCGAAGTTGCAAACCATTGCTTATATAATTTTCCATCCATTTCGACATAGAAATTCTCTCCGGTAAGAATTTCTTCATTTGTGCCTTTTTTATTCGAATAAAAGGATTCTTTATAAACATAAGCCGTGGAACCGTTTTCCAAAACCACTTCGTCAGCTATGACAATTTCTCTTCTTCCTATTTGTCTCTTTTCATCTATTAAATCTTCACTATACTCTTGGCCGTTATTATCTACAAGTACGCCGGCGTCATTCATAAACAAGTTGAGAATTCTTCCGTCATTAAGTTTCGCGGAATACATTGTCTCTGCCAGTTTTGTACCCTCTATTACAGGAGCAATTTCATAGGATATATCGTATCCCTGTTCGGAATACGCATAGGCGCCCTCTTTGAATAATTTATACGCTATCCACGGAGAAACAATAGCATAGATAACAGCCGCTATAGGCAAAACGGTAATCAAAGCTATCGTTTTAAACGTCTTATTGCCTATTTGATGAACCGCAAAAATAATTGCGGCTAAAACGCCTACGGAAAGAATTATTCTTGTCGCATAACTCAAAAGACTCCAGCCTGATACCGCTTTTTCTTTTACCTGCTCGGAATCTTTAAGTTCAACTGCCTGAGGATTTAGTATCTTTTCATCTTTAACAGTCTTAACGGCATTCACTAATCCGTTAGCAGTTTCAATATATCCGCCGCGGAAACCTGCATCAAGCAAACGTACTATTGCATCTATTTCAGACAAAAATGCATTGCCGTATTCGTCAAAGATTGCAATCTCTTCTCCCTTATAATATAGGTATGCTACTTCTATACCGTTTTCTACCCTTGTAAATACTCCGTCAGTTATCGGATTTCCGTCATCATCTAACACAGCTTCACCGTATTTATCTATTAAATCTTGCATTATACGCGCATTGGTTACCAGATCATCCAAGTTGGTATCTACATTTATTACTATATTCCCCGCTTTGTCAAATATTGCCAATTTTACGCCTTTATAAAGCAGGTAAGCTATATCGGGATCATTCTTATTAGGGGCTTTTTCAAAAATGACCATGCCCGGATATTTAATTTGAAGCGCAGCTATTATTTCGGCTTTTGCTCTCATATCATCCAAATCGGCTTTTGACGTAGATGATGTTATCATAGCCACAAGGTGTTTATTGAATATGGCTATGTCCGTATATCTGGTTCTCGCAGCATCAGTATAATATCTGAAATACGATACCGCGGTTTTCTTGCCGTCTATTATTTCTATCTTTGTTATTACCCTGCCTAATGTGTTTATGTCGGTATTGTTCTCTACAGCATTTATCGCAGCTGCCTGCGCTTCCATTACGCTCAAATCCATTCCGGGTTTTACCAACGCTACCCACTTGTTATTATCATCTGAGTCCACAGCTATTATCGCTATCCTTCTGCTCTTATCGTTGATATTTCTTAAGTACGATACCGCTTTGCCGTCTTCTATCTTCGTTACTACTTCCCAACCGGGATATTGACCTTTTACCGCATCTATTGCCTTTCCCTGCGCTTCCATTACGCTCAAATTCATTCCGGGTTTTACCAACGCTACCCACTCGCTGCTGTCGTCTGAATCTACAGCTATTATCGCTATCCTTCTGCTCTTATCGTTGATATTTCTTAAGTACGATACCGCTTTGCCGTCTTCTATCTTCGTTACTACTTCCCAACCGGGA
>JAISVH010000083.1 GCA_031271685.1 Eubacterium sp.
AGGTTTGATTGTATGAAACTAAACTTAAATGATTATGAACCTAAAGAGATTATCCGAATTATACGTGAATGGACAGAGCTTACACAAAAAGAATTTGGCAAAACGATAAATAAAAAAGAGCGAACGATACAAGATTATGAATCGGGGCAGATTAGATATTCAGCCGAAACTTTAATGCAGATTGCAAAGATTCATAATGTTACTATCACCATTGAGAAGAAGGGTAAGTGAAAATCACGCATAATTATGCTTGACAAAGCATAAAATATAGTGTATAATAAAAGTATAAGGAATTCTTTTTCTCGCTAAAAATGCGAAACTAACCAAAAAAAGAGCAAGTCTTCAAACGGCTATGCTCGGGTTAAACTATATAACCACTTAACCTTTGTGAATGGGAGCGGTTATTTTTTTGCATTACGGCGGTGGTTTCGTCTTGCCAGTCTAAAAAGACATAGAATACTAACCAGTAATATAATTGATAAAGAAATCAACGCTACTATTATTGCCATACGCCTCACCGCCTTTCTTTTAAAAAGGTAGTGAGCATAACCGTCCAGACAAATCGCCTGTTTTAATACTTGCTCCCCGATATTGTATATTAAAATATTTTTCATGTCAAGCCAAAATATTTTCATCTTATTCCAAACAGCTTATTAAGGGTTGAATTGCTGTAGTGTTACAATAATTTTAACACTACAGGGTAAGTGAAAATCACACATAATTACGCTTGACAAAGCACAAAATATAGTGTATAATAAAGACATAATTATAACATAATTATAGCGAAAGGGTGATTGATATGCCGCTTATAAGACCGATTACAGATTTAAGAAACACAGGCGAAATTTCCGAATTGTGCCACAATTCAAACGAACCGATTTTTATAACCAAAAACGGTTATGGTGATATGGTTGTTATGAGCAATGAAACATATGAAAAATCTTTTGCCAAACTTGAAATTTATGAGAAATTATTAATCGGCAAAAAACAAATTGAAGATGGTGAAGTTACAGACGGAGAAGAAGTCTTTGCGAAATTAAGAGAAAAATACAATTATGCCTTATAAATTAAAATTCTCAAAAGAAGCCGAAAAAGATTTATACGATTTATTTGCATACATTTCAAATGATTTAAAAGCGCCACAATCTGCAAATAAATTGCTTGCGAAAATCGAAAAGGATATTTGCAACTTGACCATTCAGCCTTTTATGTGTCCTATTTGTCAAGCAGCACCGCTTTATGAGATGAGTTATAGAAAGTTGATTATTAAAAAACATATCGTTATCTATTGTGTTGATGAAAAGGCGAAAATCGTTTATATTGTACGTATTTTTAACGGCAGGCAAAATTACGAAAGATTCTTTTAATCCCCCGCCGAAGCCGCATTATAACAAACAAAAAAGACCGTCAAATACCGAATCGCACACTTGACAGGAGGTGTGATTGTGTGATATAATGAGTTCATAGGGGGCATGGTGAAATGAATTATACGCTTATGCACAGGAAAATTCCGGTTGCTGAAATTGAAATAAGTGGTAAAAGAACAAAAATATCTAAAATTGGCAAGGTCCTTAATAACGAACATTTTCCGTTGGGCACAATTTCAAACACAGGAAAATCAGATATAGATGACTTAAATGACTGGTGGAGCGGTAGGGCAATTCCCGCAAGCAGACAAAATTTCCGTGAAGCAATGGAAGATTTAGGTGTTTCATCTTCTGAAGAACTTCTTACAAAATGTTTTGGACTTTCACTTTCAGACCAATATTGGGTTAACCCCGTTGATAAACCGCTTGAATGGGAAAAAATAAACTTTTTTGATAATTGTTTTTCAGAAGATGTTGGTAATGCTTTATTCGGCATGAATATACAAGACAATGAAATAAACCTCACTTCACCTGATAATACCTCGGACGGTTGGCTTAAAAAGAGATGGAAAATTATTGACGGAAAACGCTGTCTTGTAAAAGGTGGGAGTGCGCCATTTTATCAAGAACCGCTTAATGAAGCTTGTGCTACTGCTGTTATGAAACGTCTTAATATTACTCATGTTCCTTATTATGTTATTACAGATGATGAGTTACCTTACAGTATATGTGAAGATTTTATAACATCTGAAACCGACTTAGTAAGTGCTTATAATATTATGCGGACTTTGAAGAAAGACAATAACACTTCTTATTATCAACATTTTTTAGACTGTTGTGAAAAATTAGATATAGATAAAGCACAAGAAAATCTTGATAAAATGTTAACTTTAGATTATCTAATACTGAATGAAGACAGACATTATAATAATTTCGGCGCTATTCGCAATGCAGAAACGCTTGAATGGATTGTTCTTGCACCTATATTTGACAGCGGTACTTCATTATGGTATAATCAAAATCATATTTCTAACAATCCTAATATACTGAG
The DNA here is from genome assembly GCA_031271685.1 of Eubacterium sp. Classification (GTDB taxonomy): domain Bacteria; phylum Bacillota; class Clostridia; order Oscillospirales; family Ruminococcaceae; genus Ruminiclostridium_E. The sequence goes on from JAISVH010000083.1 coordinate 2,419, forward strand.
AAGAATAAAAATCAAGCCTTTTCGCAGAACTCACGAAGAACAAATCAAACTTGTCAAAGATTTTTCATGGCTTGACTTGTCGGCACTCAAAGGCATTGAGGATGAATTTTACGCAATTCTTTCACAGTCAACTCATATTGACGAAAAA
>JAISVH010000022.1 GCA_031271685.1 Eubacterium sp.
GCCAAACTTCGTTAATTTTGCCTTAAATATCAACGGATATTCGCGGCAAAACTGCCTAGTTTTATGAAAAATCGACTGCATGCTTTGTACGCCAGAGTTGTGAGATATTGCCTTAATAATTTTTTAAAATTAGTATCACGGAGGTAAAAATGGAACTTGTAAAAATATCCGCGCGATCTGTACCAAGGCTTTCGGCCGGAGCTATAGCTGCGGTAATACGTGAAGGAAAGACGGTAGAAGTTCAGGCGATTGGAGCGGGGGCGGCCAATCAAGCTATCAAGTCTGTCGCTATTGCCAGAGATTATGTTAAGAATGAAGGAATGGATTTGGTTTGTCAGCCCGCATTTAAAACAGTTGAAATAGGCGATTCAGAAAAAACGGCAATTCAAATAGTGGTAAAGTCAGTAAAAATACAGGAGGATGCTGAATAAATGTACGGTAACTTGATGAATTCGATAGGATTTTTGGGAGAGCTTGATAAAGAAATGTCCGATGCAATGAGCGGCGAGCTTTTAAGACAACAAAGGAATCTTGAACTTATCGCCAGTGAAAATATAGTGTCACCGGCGGTCATGGCGGCAATGGGCAGCGTGCTTACCAACAAATACGCCGAAGGATATCCGGCAAAACGTTATTATGGCGGATGTGAAAATGTTGATATAGTAGAAAATATCGCTATTGAAAGAGCAAAAAAACTTTTTGCGGCAGAGTTTGCCAACGTTCAGGCTCATTCGGGTGCCCAGGCAAATATGGCGGTTTATTTCGGGTTATTAGAATACGGAGATACTGTTATGGGAATGAGCCTTGCTCATGGAGGACATTTAACACATGGCTCACCGGTGAATATTTCGGGCAAATACTTTAAATTCATTCCTTATGGATTAGATGAGCAAACTGAGCAGTTGAATTATGAGATTATCTTAAAAATTGCAAAAGAAAATAAGCCTAAAATGATAGTCGCGGGTGCCAGTGCATATCCGCGCGCTATAGATTTTAAAAGACTATCAGAGATAGCGAAAGAAGTTGACGCTTATTTAATGGTAGATATGGCGCATATAGCCGGATTGGTAGCCGCGGAAGCCCACATGTCACCCTTACCTTATGCCGATGTGGTGACCTCCACTACCCATAAAACTCTTCGAGGTCCGCGCGGCGGCCTTATACTTACTAATGATGAAGAAATCGCGCTTAAAGTCAATAAGGCAATATTTCCCGGCACGCAGGGAGGTCCGCTTATGCATGTAATAGCGGCTAAGGGAGTTTGCTTTAAAGAGGCAATGTCGCCTGAATTTAAAGAATATGGAGCAAAAGTAGTTAAGAACGCCGCGCAGCTTGCGAAAGGGCTTTTGGAAAAAGGTTTTAATCTTGTTTCGGGAGGGACGGACAACCATCTTATGTTAGTGGATTTACGTCCGTTCAATATAACTGGAAAGGAACTTGAAAATAAGCTTGACGAGGTGTATATCACCGTAAATAAAAACGCTATACCAAATGATCCGGAAAAGCCGTTTGTCACCAGCGGTGTAAGAATAGGCACGGCCGCAGTAACCACAAGGGGATTAAACGAGTCTGACATGTCGGAAATAGCCGAACTTATATATTTCACCGCGAAAGATTTTGACAGTAAAGCGGATGAGATAAGAATGCGTGTATCCGCGCTGTGTAATAAATATAAATTATACATGTAACATATACGTCAATCTGTAAAAATACATTTTGACTAAGTTAGATCGACAGGCTTTTTGAATTACATTTAAGGCTTTATCAGCAAGTTGGAGATGCAATATGTGTATTCGCATTTAGCGGTGTATAAAAAATAAAAGGAGATAAAGTTTAAATATGGTCGCAAAGGCTAGTGAGATATTGTTAAGCAGAAAAGAACATGTTGCTCCACTCTCTCTTGTCGCGCTTGAAAGCGCTAGCGAACTGGGAGAAAAGATAAACAACTATCTTGTTGAATGGTGGAACAGGGACGGTTATAATGTTGACACATTCTTGGTAAGAAGCGAGTGTCCAAGATTCGCATCGGGAGACGGAAAAGGTCTTATTAAAAACTCTATCAGAGGAAATGATATATTTATTATAGTAGATGTTGCAAATTATTCTTGTACATATAAATTGTTCGGTGAAATCAATCACATGTCTTCAGACGACCATTATCAAGATTTAAAGCGAATAATCGGCGCCACCAGCGGAAAAGCCCATCGTGTAAACGTGATAATGCCAATGCTTTATGGAGGAAGACAGCATAGGAGAAACTACCGTGAATCGCTCGACTGTGCCGTTGCGCTCCAAGAGCTTCAGAATATGGGAGTCAAAAATATAATAACCTTCGACGCACATGACGCTAGAGTGTGCAACGCCATACCGTTCATGGGATTTGACAATATTATCCCTTCTTATCAGGTGCTAAAGGCGGTTTTTGCTGAAGTAGATAACCTTATTATCAATAAAAGCAGTTTTATGATAGTCAGCCCCGATGAAGGCGCAATAAATCGAAATATGTATTAAGCTTCGGTTTTAGGAGTTGATTTGGGAATGTTTTATAAAAGGCGAGATTACTCGATGATTATTAATGGCAGAAACCCGATAGTGGCACATGAGTATCTTGGAGATTCGGTAGAGGGAAAGGATGTTTTTATATCCGACGACATTATTTCTTCGGGCGAATCCATGCTTGAGATCGCGTATGAGCTAAAAAAGCATAAGGCAAAACGCATATTTGCTTATGCAACCTATCCTCTTTTTACAAATGGCCTGGAACAGTTTGACAAAGCTTTTGAGGATGGCATTATTGATTTTGTTTTTGGGACAAACCTTACTTACCGAACATCTGAACTACTGCGCAGCCCTTGGTATCGTGACGTTGATATCTCTAAATATATTGCTTATCTTATAGCGGCGCTTAATCATGACGTTTCCACTGGTATGGTCATTGACCCGCACTCAAAAATTACATCTCTGCTTGACCGGCATAATGTCAAAAGGCCTGTGCTTATTTAAGCATTTTAAACATCTGCGGCGGAGCCGCTTCCAGTGAAAAGTCTTATAAAAACCTCTGATTTGCACAGAAAGTTATTATAAATAATAAAAAAATTAAATTTTTATCTTGACAAATCTAAAATTAACTGTTATAATTAAAAAACCGTCTAATTGCTCAGTAAAATAAGATATGCGAAGGTGGTGGAATGGCAGACACGCTACTTTGAGGGGGTAGTGAGTGTACGCTCGTGTGGGTTCAAGTCCCATCCTTCGCACCAAATCAAATACCATCTATTGATAAACTCGTTTTAGTTCGGTAGGTGGTATTTTGATTGCCCGAATTGCCCCGCTCGACAAACGGAAGCTAGCCAGTTGCCGCTCGCCTTTTATAGGCGCGAGCGTGTAAGGTTACTACATAGGCCCTTTTTCTGCTTATGGGCAACTATCGGAGGTCAGCCGTGACGGGCAGTTCCGCTGTCGGATCAGGAGTAGGAGCTGCCGAGGATATTCGCCTACCTGTCTGTAGTAGAACAGTCAAAGGTTCTGATATTTGCCGCAGAGTTGCACGACGAAAAGGAATAAGCCCCGGCACAGAGCCGAGGCATAAAATATAAAAATAAAAAAACGGAGGCACAGAAAATGAAAAAGTATCTCACGCTGTTCCTGATTGCATTGTTAACTCTTACCCTTGCCGCTTGTGGGAGTGGTGAAACCGTATCAACGCTGTCTGAGTCATCAACAGAACCCGTGTCAAATGCCGTGAGTGAACCCACGCAAAGCTCAACGCCATCTGTCACGAACGCGCCGACGCAAAATACCGAAGACATCGCGATAAGTGAGCATGTGATACTTGAGCAAGACGGCATCAAGGTCACGTTAAAGGCTTTAGAGTCATCCTTTATGGGGCCTGAGCTAAAGGTTCTAATCGAGAATGAAAGCGATGAAGGGATTACGATACAAGCGAGGAATGCTTCAATAAATGACGTTATGCTCCAAACTATGTTTTCTGCTGATGTTGAACCGGGCAAGAAAGCTAACTCCTCTATATCATTCCTCAGTGCAGAGCTCGAACGGGCGGGGATTGAAATAATAAAAGACGTTGAATTGGCGTTGCACATCTTTAACACTGACTCGTGGGAAACCGTCTTTGATTCTGAGACTATTACGTTTTCCACTACTGCCGATCCCAGTTTTGTACAGGCATACAATGATGTCGGAGAGGTGTTGTATGAGGAAAACGGCTTGCGGGTAGTTCTACAAGGTGTTGAAAGCGAGTCGAGCCTCATGGGTACTGATGTGCTCGTGTACGTGGAGAACCTATCATCGTCAGATCTAACTGTCCAGACGCGGAACGTATCAGTCAACGGGTTTATGATCGAGCCTGTGTTTTCATGCGAGGTTGTTTCTGGCAAACGCGCATATAGCGCGATTACGCTTTTACAGGCGTTTTTGGATGAAAATAACATAACCAACATTGACGAAATGGAGTTCGCGCTACATATCTTTGACACGCACACAATGGCCACTGTAGCGGAAACGGATGCTATGTCTGTGACATTTGATTAAGCGATAAATGCCAAAAAGCGGGCGGGGCTGAAGCAGTTTGCGGCGTAGTTTTAGCAATGGCTATTATTACAGCGCTTACAGCGTGCGGCAGACCGTAAACACTTTCAGACAATACATATCCTATAACAGGCGCTCAAAAGTCTCAGAATCGCCGTCTACTTCTCCAGATATAACGGACAGGCCCTTCTGTGCCCTACCAAGATATTTCCGCGCCGCCCCTCGGCGCTTCAATTGTAAATGATAGCTTTCCCCTGAATCTAACATATGCTCAATTCACAAAGAATTTTATTAATAAAATAAAGTCTCTTTCGGATAGCTTAATGATGTAGGCTACGAACTGATTTTAATAGACCTACCGAAAATATGCTTTTACGGTGGATTTCAACGTCCTGTTCGCAGGGCGTTTTTTTATTTGTGCTTTTCTACCAAATCGTGAATAAAGACCATGACTTTTGCTTGCTCCATAGGTTTTAGCTTCGTAAACATACGAAGCATTTCAATTTCATTATCGGACAAGGTTCTTTCGTGTCCGTTTGAGATGGTCACTGGTGCGTGGCCGGGTGGATAGCCGGAAGTATCAGCGCGACCAAGCGTTCAGAGGAGACAATCAGCGAAACCGTTGTTGCGGCAGAGTCGCCCCGACTTTCGCACCATCTGCTTTTTCGTCCCATTTTTACCACAAAACAGTTTGTGCTTTGCTCTAAAAAGTAGGAGCCTCAAACCAAAAAACGCTCCCTTCACCTAAGGCGCTTTCAACACCGTAAGCAAAGCCGTGCGAATCCAACACACTCTTAACAATAGAAAGACCAAGTCCTGTCCCTACGGTTGCGCGTTTGTGGTTTTCAGAGCGCTCACCTTTATAATATCGTTCCCAAATTAGGGGCTGCTCTTCTTTTGATATACCACGTCCGGTATCGATAACTTCAAAGCGGCATTTGCCGTCCGCGCGTGTAAGCCTGATTGTGACAAGACCGTCAGGTCCGGTATAATTAATAGCATTATTTATTAAATTATAAACTACTTGGTCAAGTTTTTTTGCGTCGGCTTTTATAACAATACCATTTTCAATTTCAGTTTTAAATGTATATAGTCCATCTTCGATGAAATAATCGAAGCGATGGATCATATTACGCAAGTTTGCGGAAAAATCATACCCTTCAGAATGCGGAGCGGACACACCGCTTTGAAGCATAGACAGATCCAGCATATCAACTACAAGTGTGTTAAGATGGTCGGCTTCATCGATGATCACTTTTAGATGCTGTTCGCGTTTTGTGGGGTTGTCGCCGGAAAGATCCCTTATCATTTCTGCATAGGCCTTTATCATGGTAAGCGGGGTTTTAAGGTCATGTGAAACGTTAGCTATCAAGTCTTTTCTTAAATTTTCGGTTTTTGCTATTTCGCTGGATGCTTGGTTCAGATTATTTGCCAAATTTTTAATTTCTGTATAATCGTTTGGTTTAAGGTCATAATTAAACTCACCTTTTGCAAGCATATTTGCTTTTTTTGAAATGCTTATTATCGGATTCGAAATTCTCACCACCACAAAAGCGGAAAGAATAACGGCAAATAACAATACGATGTATATATTTATGAAAAACTGGCGTTTAAGCACATTTCGCGTATTGGTCAGCGGTTCGATAAAGTTATTTATTATGATGTATCCCTTAATTTGGTTTGGACTTCCTACTAAAGCAACCGTATAAAGTACTGAGCGATTATTGTTTGAATAGCTGTCGGTAAAAACGCCATTTTTAGTGCTAAAAAGTTTTTGTTTTAAATCATCCGTAAGTCCGGGCTCTCTTGAGGCAAAATAATAGCTTCCGTTGGGATCTTGTATATAAACCTCATGTATACCGGTAATGGGATTTGGGATCAAAACGCTTATCATCATCTCTTGCTCTGCGGCAAGGCGTGTAACGTGGTTATTAAATTCCGAGCTGCCCCATTTATTTTTTAAAAAGTTAACGGTTTGCATCGACTCTTGAGTTTTTATGCGGTTGTAAAATACCGGCAGAGCAACTACCTGATTAAAATATGAAAATCCAAGAAGGCCTAGGGCAAAGCCAATAAATAAAATCCAAACTTTAAATCGGATACTGTTGAAAAACTTTTTCATTATCAGACCTCAAATTTATAGCCCATCCCGCGCATGGTCACGATAAATTTTCTGTATTGCCCTAAGCTGTTGCGAAGCATTTTTACATGGGTATCAATGGTGCGGTCGTCGCCGAAAAAGTCGTATCCCCATACATCTTCGAGGAGTTTGTTGCGAGTCAGTGCGATGTTTTTGTTTTTTACCAAATAGAAAAGCAAATCATATTCTTTTGGCGTAAGGTTTATTTTAATGCCGTCCACTTTAACGTCGCGCGCGGTATAGTTAACCTCAAGGCCTTCGAACTGTTCTGTATCTCCACTGATGTTAAGCGTGCCGCCACGTTTTATTATAGCGTTTATTCTTGCTAGAACCTCTTTAGGAGAAAAAGGCTTAACCACATAGTCGTCAGCGCCTATCTCAAATCCGAAAAGTTTGTCGTATTCTTCGCCGCGAGCGGAAAGCATAAGCACCGGGGTATTTGAAAATTTTCGGATCTCTTTGCATGCTGAAAAACCGTCAAGTCTTGGCATCATTACGTCAAGTATTATAACATCAAAGGTTTCGTTGCGGCATATTTCAACCGCCTGCATGCCGTCAACCGCCTCAAACACTTCGTGTCCCTCGAATTCGGCATATTCTCGAAGCACAGCTCTTATTTTTTGTTCATCGTCGGCAATAAGCATTTTGTACATTATTTTGCTCCTTGGAAATAATTTTTTATTATATTATAATTTTAATGTTTGACAGTTTTGTGAAGAGAAGGTAAAAAATTTATTTTTTCTCCTCAAATCTATTTATTTTTTCTAAAATTATGTTGACCGGTTTTATATCGTCAGACGCGTATTCTTTAAATTTTGAAGAGAGAGTGAGTTTTTTGCAGTCGTTAAAAATAGGCAAAACCATCTCTGTCATGGCGGTATTTCCATCTATTGTAAAAGAGACATATCCCTTTGCTTTGCCCAATATGGAGTTGGCTAAAATAATTCCTAAATTGGCTCGCAATTCTATAAAAGGCAGTTTATCGTCGCTCAAAATATCGTTGGTTATAAAAATATGCGCATTTTGGGTATAATAGTGAAGCTCAACTATGACCGGCTTGTCCTTAGGCGAATAGAACATTGCGTTGGTAAATATCTCCATAAAAGCTAAGGTGAAGCGTTTTTCGGATAATTTAACCGCGCTTATTCCGCTGTCTCGTTTATAAACTATACGCTCCTTGCCGTTTGTTATTTTTGATTTAGCCTTTTCAATCAAATAATCCAAAGCTTCTCCTATACTCAGCCTTTCAACCGCAATTATTTCATTTGATAAAAGATTTGTTAGTCTTGTGATCTCTATAAGCGAGTTTGTTGCATTATTATATTGCCGTTCAGCCGCTTCATATTCTTTTTTAATTTCATCGTTATTTTCATAATTTGCAAAATAATCCATAAAATGACAAGCGCCGGATGGTATCGAAGATAAGCCTGAATAAATTATATTAAGAGAATTAACGACTTTTTCAGAGAATAGGTCAGAATTTTTAAAAAGATCGTTTAAATAATGTTCGGTGAAGCTTTCGAGAACAAATAAATCATTATACGGCGTTATCGTAACCGAATATGTTCCTTCATTCAATCGTGCTCTTGCCATTGTTTCACTGTCGCTTAAAAATATTTCAGGATAGTTGTCCGACAATGAGTCGATAATTTCGGTGAAAAACTCGTTATTGTTGCTCCATACAATATTTAGTTTGTTGTCAACGATTGAGCAGGGATTAGATTTTTGTGATAAAAAATTTATTAACATTTTGGTTAAAGCTTCCGAGCTTCCTATATTCTGCTTCATAAGATTATTTTCTCCTTATCATTGTTTTAATATTGATATGAATTTTTCGCGTGACAATAAAAATTTTACTATTAGTCCGGTAAAAATTCCGGTTATGATAGAAGCGATAAGATAAAACGGAAGATATCCGAGCACTGAGAAAGATATAACAACTCCGGCTACAATGAGTTGGGTGATATTGTGGGTAACTGCCCCCGCTACACTAATGATCAGAACCTGATCAAGTTTTAAAGTGTTTTTTAGCGCGGTCATCATGGATAGGGCTGCTATTCCGGCTGTTAAGCTAAAAAAAAGTGTAATTGGCTGGCCGTTTATTAATACGCTTAAAAGTATTCTTATTAAAAGCACCATAAAGACATCACGCGTCTTCCAGTTTTCGCCTAGGTTAATTAAAAATAATGTGACAATATTCGCGAGACCGGGTTTTATTCCAGGTATGCCGCTAAAACTCGGGATTTGCAGTTCTATAACAAAAAGACCTAGAGATGTCGCTGCAAACAACGATATTAGTGTCATTTTTTTTATTTGGTTTTTCATCTTGTCACCACATCGGTTAAACCCGAATTGTCATTGATAATTTTTATTTCAAGGCGGTTTGGAAGACAAATAATAGGCGTCGTTCCGTTTTTTATAAATCCTGTTTTTACGCATACCTTATCCGGGCAGTCGGCGTGGATTATGCCTATTTCAAAAGGCTTTACCAACACTGTGTTGACTATACCGCGATTTCCTCTGATCGCTATTTCATATTCTTCTTTTACTTCGCTTAGGTTTATTTTATATAGTATTTTTTTATCCTGAGTTATTACGGCTGTTTCGCCGTTTGTCCAAAAAAGATTAATTAAAAAAAGAGATAAAATAACAACGAAAAAAACTAATAAAACGGATAAAAGTATTTTATTTTTTGAGCGGTTTTTCATATTCTAAACTAAACCCTTCTGATAAAATGTGTTCTCCTTCTTTGTTTATTATAATATAATCAACATCTATTTTGTGCTTTTCTTTAAATTTAGCGGCTTTTTCGGCGCCCATCACAAAGAACGCGGTGGACAGCATATCGCAAAGCGTAGAGCTATCGCCTATTACCGTGACGCTTATGATGCCACTTTCAGCAGGATAACCTGTCCGGCTGTCAAATATGTGATGATAACGCTTTCCGTTGATTTCAAAGTACCGCTCGTAATTTGCGGAAGTTACCACCGCTTTATCTGATGTTTTAATAATAGCGCAGATTTCTGACGGATTAAGAGGGTCTGTTATACCGACGGACCAATTGGAGTTTTTGTTTTTTCCCAGTACATAAACGTTGCCGCCTAGATTTAAAATTGCCGACGATACCCCGTGCCTTTTAAGTATTTCAATGGCATTGTCGGCGGCATATCCTTTGGCTACCGCTCCTAGATCAATCTTTATATCGTTATTTAACCAAACTTTTCCATTGTTAACTTTTAGATTCTTATAGCCGCAACGAGAAAGCGTTTGTTTTATTTCATACTCAGAAGGTATGTTATGAATTTCTGATTCAGATTTCATTTTCTGTTCCACACTCCAAAGCGCCGCAAGGTTTAACAGCGTTATATCAAAAGCGCCTTCAGTTGCTTTTGACATGTCAGAGGACATTTCTAGCAGATCATATAATTCGCCGTCAACCACCAACGGATTTTCTCCGGTATCGGAATTTATCAGTGAAAGTCCACTGTGCTGTAATTTAGCCGACGTCAGATTTTCAAGCTTTTCGATGTATTCTTTAGCTTCGTTGATTGCCGATTTGGCTGTGTTTACATCAATATCATAAATCGCTATGTTCATTATCGTGCCCATAGAGTAGAAAGTATCAGAATAGGCGGGGTGAACGGGAAGGGAACAGGAGACGGCAAAAATCGTTGATAATAGAATATAGATTTTTTTGATGCGATCAGTGGTTTTAAAGCCAATATAGTTAAAGTATTTTAAACATTTTTTTATGAAAAAACCTCCAGTACTGCAAAATATACATATAGGTATTTTATCATATTTTATTATTTATTTCAAGTAAAAATAAAAAAAACACTTGACAAGTTAAAAATATAATGTTATAATAACACCTGTCAATGTTTTTCGGTTTACAGTTTGGAGGCTTCCATGGCAAAAAATTTAGCTATGAACTTGTTGCTTGACGTATATGGAGTTATGCTTACGAATAGACAGAATGACATAATGGAGTTATATTATCAGCATGATCTTTCGTTGGGTGAAATATCCGAAGAAACAAGCATTACCCGTCAGGGAGTGATGAACTGCCTTAGAAAAAGCGAAAGGCGATTGTTTGAGTTAGAGCGCAAGCTAGGTCTTATACTAAAGCTTCGCGAGCTTGAAGTGGATATAGCAGAACTTGAGCAGCTTGTTATGACGGCGGAGGTAAAAAACGAGTATTTAATGTCTGAAATCGATGAAAAAATTGTAGAAATAAAACGGAAATTATAGGTAAAGTATTATGGCTTTTGAAGGTTTATCGGAGAAACTGGCTAAAGTCTTTAAGGGGTTAAAAAATAAGGGGAAATTGTCTGAAAAAGATGTTGACATCGCTATGCGCGAGGTTAAAATGGCGCTTATAGAAGCGGATGTAAATTTTAAAATCACCAAAGATTTTACCTCAAAAGTTAAAGAGCGCGCATTGGGCTCGGCCGTTATGAAAAGTTTAACTCCGGGACAGCAGGTTATTGACATTGTGCACGAAGAGTTGATGGCATTGATGGGTGAAAAAGGAGCAAGGATAGAGTTTTCGTCAAAGCCGCCCTGTATCGTTATTATGGCGGGGCTTCAAGGAGCCGGAAAAACCACGCATGCCGCGAAAATCGCTAAATATTTCAAGGATAATCATAATCGTCGTCCATTATTGATCGCGTGCGACGTTTATCGTCCCGCTGCGATAGACCAACTTAAAATAATCGGCGAAAAGGCAGGTGTGCCGGTGTTTGATATGGGTCGTGCAGATCCGGTGGAAATAGCGAGAAACGGTATCCGTCACGCAAAAGATTATGGTTATGATTTAGCAATTATTGACACCGCAGGTCGGCTGCATATAGACGAAGAACTTATGAATGAGCTTAGGCAGATAAAAGAAGCGGTTGATCCGAATGAAATTCTGCTCACTATCGATTCTATGACCGGGCAGGACGCGGTAAATGTTGCTAAAGCTTTTAATGACGCTTTTGAGATAACTGGGGTGGTGCTTACTAAGCTTGACGGAGACACAAGAGGAGGGGCTGCTTTATCAGTGCTATCCGTTACCGGAAAGCCGATAAAATTTGCTGGAGTTGGTGAAAAATTGTCTGACCTTGAGCAGTTTTATCCGGACAGAATGGCTTCTCGTATTCTTGGTATGGGTGATATGCTGAGTCTTATCGAAAAGGCAAAGGTGTCGTTTAGTGAAAAAGAGAATGATCGGCTAGCCCAAAAACTAAAAAGTAATAAATTTGATTTAAATGACCTATATTCCCAATTTGAACAGATTGAAAAGATGGGCAGCATAAGCTCTATTTTAAATATGCTGCCCGGCGTCAGCGGAAAGATTAAAGAAGAGGATATTGACGAGCGCAGGATACCTCGAACTAAGGCGATAATTTCTTCTATGACCGTGAAAGAACGTGAACAGCCTTCGGTTATTGACGCAAAACGCAAGCGCAGAATAGCTGCCGGAAGCGGAACAAAGGTTGAGGAGATAAACGCCCTTTTAAAACAGTTTGAGATGATGAACAAGATGATGAAGCAGATGGGCTTTAAAGGTGGGAGAAAAAATAGAATTTCGAGAAATATGCTCAAGGGTTTGGGCGGAGCTAACGGCTTTCCCGAGATATGAATTTATGTAGCGCAGCGCCATAGAGCGGTTTTATGGTTAATTAACTTGAAAATAAACTGAAATAGATTTCTGCAAAACCGCTTGATTTTTTTACTATTTTTTAATTTGAGACAAGTATTAAGTCATTGTCCGTTATTACATTAAAATATAAAACATAGTTATCAACTTTATAAAGCAACAAAAAAATCAAACATAACTTGCAGTTAACCTTAGCAAATAGGTCAGCTGAAAAATATCAAACGGTTTTGCGGAAATTATTTTGGGATATTTTCAAGCTGATCTACTATAAAATAAATGGAGGTGAAATAATGGCAGTAAAGATAAGACTTAGGCGTATGGGCGCAAAAAAATCCCCTTTTTACAGGATTGTGGTGGCAGATTCTCGTTATCCGCGCGATGGGCGTTTTATTGAGGAGTTAGGTTACTATGATCCAACAAAAAATCCAACAGTGGTCAGCATTGACGGTGAAAAGGCTAAGACGTGGATTAAAAACGGCGCTCAACCTACCGATACCGTTAAAAAAATCTTTAAAAGCAATGGTGTTATAGAAAGCTAACTTTTAAAAAAGCATAAAAATTTTGACAAAATATTTAATTAAAGAAATATTTGTATAACTTTTTATTTGCTTTTTTGAGTTAATCAATTATCATTTAGAGTATGCTCTCAACAATATGGCAAAACTTTATATTAATGAGAACAAATTCTTAAAATTTACTTTGTAAGGAAGGGCATAATTATGAAAGAGTTATTACACGCAATAGTATACGAACTTGTAGAGGACAAAACCGACATAACTATTACGGCGGATGAGCCTAATGAAGATGGAATAATTGTTTATCATCTTCATGTGGCTGCCGATGATATGGGGCGTGTTATCGGGAAGCAGGGGCGCATAGCGAAAGCTATCCGCACTATAATGCGAGCCGGGGCCGTAAGGCATAACCAAAAAGTAATGGTAGAGATAGACTAGGGCAATACCGCACAGCTCTGGTGTGCAAAGCACGTAGCCGGACTTTTCGTCGAATCCGGCAATTTTGCCGCAAATATCCGTTGATATTTGAGACTAAATTGCCGGATTTGGGGAGAAATCCGCAAGTGATGCCAAGCCGTTCTTTGAGCACTCAATTAGGCGATGTGCCGAAAAAAGACAATGCATCCCGCAGAGCAAAACCGCCCCGATGTCCAGGAAAAACGCTCGCCGCCGATGACGACGCACCGCGCTTTGCGCGGTGTTATAGCAGTTTGACTTATAGTAAATAAAAAGTCAAACTGCTATAATTTGATATAAATTCACGAAAAACAGATTTCTAGCTTTGTCGGCAATATATCCCCCCGGTTTCAAAGAAACCGGGGGGATATATTGATATTAACTATTTTATTATATGGGGCATATACTGAGAAATAAGGATTTATCGATTTAACCAAAAAAGGAGCATTACATGTCTACGATATCTGGCAGATTACTATATGACGCTATGCGAACGACAGACTCGTCCACGTCTTCCGGCATCCCGAATGTTCCTATTGTATTGCAGAATACAGCAACAAACTACATGCTTGCTGTAACAACGGACATAAACGGAAATTATTCGTTTAACAACATACCGGATGGTAGTTACCGGATTGTAGAAGCCTATGGGACGCCTGCATCCACGCCGCCGGGCGACTTTTCTAAAGCGGTTTTTAAAAATCCGGCGATAGCGGTATTCCCGCCAATAAGCTTTGTGAATAACCTGCCGAACGGAGCTACTGATCTTGATGCCATAACGCCAAGCACCCTTTTGGTCACGGTCAGTGGTGAGGATTTAACCGAACAGAATATTATTAATGGGCCGGTTAGATATACTCCAATCCATACTATTTTAGATTCTAATGTTACCGTGTTGCCTGAAAATCTGATCACAAAGGCAGACAACGGAACATTTGGAAATTTTCCGCAAGGAACTCCTGCAAATATCGGCGCAAACCCCATACCTTATCCTGACATTGGCACCCAGTTCAATTATGCACTCCCCAACCCGGTAGGCGTTACGCCGGCGTTCCACCAGTACACTATTCAGAATATTATGAATGATGCCACAGCCAACGTTCAGCAAACATGGTGGCGTGCATCCGATCACACAACCGGAAATGAAACCGGAAGGATGATGGTAATAAACGGCGATGTTCCGGGTTCAGCCATTTTTCAGCAGCAGGTGACGATCAAATCAAATACTTATTATTTGCTTAGCTCTTGGATATTAAATCTGTCCAAGAGCGCGGATCTGGTGGATCCCCAACTTGGTGTGGAAGTTTTAGATGCAAATGATCAGGTTTTATACAGCGCAACACTGGGGACGCTAATACCTATGAATCCGAATGAACCTGAATGGAAACAAATTGGGACTATTATTAACTCCAAAGACAATTCGTCGCTGACAGTGCGGTTTATTAGTATGGGTGCCGAGGCCTTTGGAAATGACTATGCCATTGATGATATATCACTTAACGAGGTTGAAGTAAATGCTTTTATACCTAAAAAAACCGCTGACCCTATGGATACCAATCCGGGAGCCACTGTTACCTACACGGTGACGCTAGCTAACACAGGGGCTAATCCGTTGACAGACGTTGTATTAAGAGATATGATACCACCTGGTTTTTTATTTGTGCCCGGCTCGGTTATTGTTAATGGAACGTCAAGATCTGACGTTGACCCAAACGTCGGATTTTCAGTTTCAGACATTTTAGGAGGAGGAACGCTAACAGTTACCTTTAAAACATATGTTACGGAAGTGCCTTCGATTAATCCGGCAGTAAATAACGCGTTGGTTTATTATTCTTATACGCCCGTTGCCGGCGGGATTCCAGATAGATTCACCACAAAGTCAAACGATGCGCCGGTAAATGTAAACTGGCTCCCTGAGTGTTGCTGGCCATTTCTGCCTTTTCGTCCGCTACCCCGATGAAAACACATTCAAACATCTGAGAAGCAGCCGCTTCTAGTGTTTTATATTCGTTATATAGTCAAGTTTTGTATAAATTTTTTGGTTGTTTTATGAACTGGATTTACTGTAACAGAAAGGAACGGATTTATGGGAAATCTATACAAAAAGTGCTCATGCACAACAGGCGCGCATTATCCAAATTTTAATTCGATTGAATCTTGTGGCATGTCTCAAAAAAAATGCCACTATGGGCGCGGCAACTGCTGTTGCGGTAGTTTATCTGATCACGCTGGATATATGCGCATTACAGGTCCGCAAGGTCCAATCGGGCCTACAGGAGAACTAGGAGCCACCGGTCCGCAAGGTCTAATCGGGCCTGCAGGAGAACTAGGAGCCACCGGTCCGCAAGGTCCAATCGGGCCTGCAGGAGAACGAGGAGCCACCGGACCGCAAGGTCCAATCGGGTCTGCAGGAGAGCGAGGAGCCACCGGACCGCAGGGTGTTACCGGGCCGCAAGGGTCAGACGGTTTTACTCCCCAGATAGGGCCAAACGGCAACTGGTTTATTGACAACGTTGACACTGGTCACCCTTCGTGCTGTCCGGCGGCTGCCAAAAATTTAATTCCAAGCGACGCACGGTTGAAAAAAGATATATTCCCGCTTAATAAAGTCGATAGTTTTTTCATGGCATTAAATCCTGTTAAGTATCGTTATAAAAGCGAAGCTAATGGAAAAATACACTATGGATTGATTGCGCAGGAAGTCGAAAGAGCACTGGGCGACGGAGGGCTTTATATCGAGGATTTTGCGGGATTAAATAAAATAACGGATAAAAATAACATCGGTGAATACAATTACAGCCTTAATTATGATGAATTTATACCTATATTGATAAAGATAGTGCAGAACCTGAAAAAAGAAATAGAAGATATTAAAAAAAATTATAGCCGATCTACTTAGCGTATTGCTCATAACGCAAGAGACCATAGCCGGGCACCACTTTTTGCTCGGATTCTTTTAATATATTAAAGCGCTCCTCAATATCAATGCCGCCGGAACGGCGCGAATTAATTTCGCAAGAAGATCTATTAAATAAAAAGCGGAGACACCGGTTTATCCGAATATATTCGTTCAATAGCTTGGGCAAAAACATTTTCAATTTTTAATATTTTCATATTTGGCAAGATCTTTTCATTTGGTATCGAGATGGTATCAAGCAGAACAAGTTCTTTAATATATGACTTTCTGATACGTTCCACCGCGTGACCGGAAAGCACTCCGTGGGTAGCGCAGGCAAAAACTTCTTTTGCTCCTCCCAATTCTATTACTGCGTTTGCTGAATTACACAGCGTACCTGCCGTATCGATCATATCGTCCACAATAATAACTCTTTTGTCTTTAACGTTGCCTATGATATTCATTACTTCACTGGTGTTTGCTTTTTGCCTCTTTTTATCGATAATTGCGAGATTGGTTCCGATTTTATGAGAAAAACTGCGTGCTCTGGTCACCGAACCTAAATCGGGTGAAACGCAAATATATTCATCTGGGTTTTTGTTTACCCTTTCTTTAAAATAAGGTGCTAAAATTGAAATGCCTTGCAGATGATCCAACGGTATGTCAAAAAAGCCTTGGATCTGCGGCGAATGTAAATCCATGGTAAGCAGACGGTCGGCTCCGGCAACCGTCAATAAATCCGCGACAAGCTTTGCCGAAATAGCGTCACGCGCCTTTGCTTTTCTGTCCTGGCGGGCATATCCATAATACGGCATGACTGCTGTGATTCGTCCGGCGCTTGCGCGTTTAAACGCATCGATCATTATTAGCAGTTCCATTAAGTGGTCGTTAACCGGTTGTGAGGTTGACTGCACGACAAAAACATCAGATCCGCGCACGCTTTCGTGTATGCTCAAAGAGATTTCACCGTCGCTAAAGGTTGAAACATCCGATTCGCAAAGGGGAAGTCCCAGTTTAGTCGCTATTCCCAATGCAACAGTCGGGTTGGAGTTTGCCGCGAATATTTTAATATCTTTACCATGAAGATTCATTTGGTTTTTCCCTTGTTTTGAGAACTATTTTATAAAAATTTATAAAAAATTTCCTCTTAAACCCTTTCCAAAAGCTTTTATAGTTAAGTCAACACCGCACAACCCACGCTTAACGGCTTGGCGCACAAATCACTTGCGTATTTCTCAACAAAATTTGTTAATTTTCCTTAAATATCAACTGGTATTCGCGGCAAAATTGCCTAGTTTTACGAAAAATTTGGCTGAGTGCTTTGCACACCAGAGTTGTGCGGTATTGCCTTAATTATAACGATATACCCCCGTCTCTTAGGCGTAGGGTGATAACTTGTTAAAACACTGGAAGCGGTTACGCCGCAGATGTTTGAAACTCAATATTTGTTTATTTTTTTTTAAGTCTGAGCTTGTTTTTATACCAATTTTCTTTTATGTTAACCTGAGCGCGCTCAATTGCTAGCGCGTTATCCGGGACATCTTTAGATATGGTAGAACCTGCGGCGATTGCAGCGTTTGCACCTATTTTTACCGGCGCTATAAGATTTGTATTACAGCCAATAAAAGCGTTGTCTCCGATTAACGTGCGATATTTTTCCAGTCCGTCATAATTGGCGGTAACGCATCCGCAGCCAAAATTAACGCTGTTTCCAACATCGCTGTCGCCGATATAAGTTAGGTGAGCCAAAGCGGTATTCTCTCCGATTTCTGAGTTTTTTACTTCGACAAAATCTCCGATTTTTACGCCCTTGCGCAATATTGTTCCAGGCCGTATATGCACAAAAGGCCCAGCCTTTACACTGTCTTCAATAGTTGAGTCGAACGCCTGAACAGAATTGAGTACTACGTTTTCTCCGATTACGCAGTTATCTATTTGAGTATTGGGTCCGATTACGCATCCGATTCCTATTTCAGTTTTTCCTTTTATTATCGTATTTGGCATTATAAGCGTATCTCTGGCAATTTTTACGTCTTTTCCGATTATCACGTTATGCCCGATTATATCAACCCCGGCAGTGTAATGCCGGGTATAGATTTTTTCGGCCATTATTTCATTTAGCCGGCGGAGTTGTTTTCGGTCATTTGCACCAAGCACAATAACGGCATCGTCCGTCATATAAGATCCTGCCTTTTGGTTTAAAAGCATGACCGTGTCTGTGAGATAAAATTCGCCGCTGCTGTTATTGTTTTTTAGTTGAGGTAAAGCCTGTAAAAGCTTCTCGGTTTTAAACCAATACGCACCGCTGTTCACTTCGTTTATTAGCAGTTCCTCGGGAGAGCAGTCACTCATTTCAATGATAGAAGTTAAACGGCAGTTTATCAGATCGCGTTTTACACGTCCATAATTTCCGGCGGGTTCTATTTTAGCGGTTATAACTGTTAAGTCATTATCTTCTTTTTTATGCAAATCATATGCCGCGGATATTGTCTCTTTGTTCATAAACGGAGCGTCGCCGCATAAAATCAACACATCTCCTGCTAAATCGCCACGAAGGATATCCTCGGCCTGCATCACCGCATGACCTGTGCCTTTTCTTTCATGCTGATAAACATGGCGGTAATTTCCTCGGCTGTCAAGATAGTTGATAACCTGTTCAGAATTGCTACCGACAATGACAGTGATATTTTTCTGTTCTATACCCGAATCTTCTACCGAGTCCATTACCCAACCTAGCATCGGCTGAAAAAGGACATTCATCAAAGCTTTCGGTTTGGCCGAATTCATCCGTTTTCCGTCGCCGGCCGCCAAAATGATGGCGGAAGCTGTTTTAATTTCATTCATTAAATCTTTTCCTCCCGCAGGCTGTATAAAATTTCTCTCATTTCATTGTATGAAAATAGGTATTTCTTATTACAAAAATGACAACAAACCTCTGTTTCCTCTTCTTTTTTTATCAAATCGTCTATCTCTTTTTCGCCTAAGCTTATAAGCATGGACATTGTCCGTTCCCGACTGCAATCACAGTGATACTGCGCCGTAAAGGTGTCTAAAATTTCGGCGTTCAGTCCTTCAAGTCCTTTAATGGCTATTTTTTCAATTTCTATCCCGTTGCTCAACATATCCGTTACACTTTTCATACCATCAACATTTTTTTCGACAATAGATATCACTTTATCGTTTATCGGAGGAATCAGCTGGATCAAAAATCCGCCTGCCGCCTTTATAGACCAGTCCGTATCCACAAGAACCCCCAAGGCGCATACGGTCGGTATCTGTTCGCTGACAGCATAATAATAGGCGATATCCTCGGCAATTTCCCCGGAAACGATAGGTGTCTGGGTCGCGTATGGCTCTTTGAGTCCTAAATCCTTGATTACGGCCAGAAATCCGTTTTTACCGACATATCCGCTCACATCTAGCTTTCCCGCGGCGTTTAACGGCAGGTCCACGTTATTGTTTCCGGTGTAGCACTTAACGTTTCCCAAATAATCTGCAACCGCTGTCATTGCGCCGCCCAAGCCGTCGCCTTTGATCCTAAGGGTTAAACGGTCGCTTTTACTTTTCATAAGGCATCCCATAAGTGATGCGATTGTCGCAAATCTGCCTAAAGCGGCGCTTGCGACCGGGCTTGTGTTATGAATCCTGAAAATTTCATTTACTATATCGCGTGAGTTTATAGCCGCACAAAACACGCTGCCGTCAGCTGATAACGCCCTAATAATTTTTCCCAATGTTTATATTTTCCTAACTAAATAATTTATTTTTTCGCTTTTTTCAGAACCCGGCTTGTTTGAAATCCAGTCAAAGCAGTTTAATATTTCAAAGCCAGATTTCGTCAACATTTTTTCAATGTCTGACAGGGGATAGGCCTTTTCAAAAAAACTTTCGCTGTATCTTCGGTAACTTCCTGTGTCCGCTTCTTCAAAAAAATCAAGACAGATATTTGTTAATCCTTTGCCGAGATAATGATTTTGCCATATGCAATAAACTTTAGGCAAATCATATACAAATGAGTTATACCCCAGAATATCTTTATGTTTGTGCATTGTGTTTATATCAAAGAAAAACAAACCGCCCGAGTTCATAAAAAGAGATATTTTATCAAAGACTAACTGCACGTCGTGGGATTTAGTAATATGGTTTATACTGTCTAAAGTGCATACACAATAGTCTACCGTGCCGTATAGGTCTAAATTTTTCATGTCTTGGCATAGATATTGAATATCAGTGTTTCCTTTACCTGCCGCAAAATTCAGCATTTCAGCAGATCCGTCAACCCCTATAACATCATACCCTAAATCAGAAAGAGCCGTCGAAAGCCCTCCGGTCCCGCATGCCAAATCCAATAGTATACCTTTGTCGCTTTTATATTTTAAAAATAACCCGTCCACGTATTCAGAAACAGCTTTATAATTCACGTTTTCTTTTTGAAGCAGGTCATAAAACCTTGAAAAATGATGATAACCGCTCATTTTTCAGGATTTTCTTCGCTTTTAAGGCGACTGAAAATCACCTTATAGCTTTCATTGCCATATTGAAGCGTACGGTTCACACGGCTGATCGTAGCTGTGCTGGCTCCCGTCATTTCCACAATTTCATTATAGACATGATTTTCGGATAAAAGCTTGGCGACATAAAGCCTTTGAGACATAGACTTAAGCTCTTGGATCGTGCATAAGTCTTCAAAAAAATTATAGCATTCATCAAGTGAACTTAACGACAATATGGATTTAAACAGATACTCGATATTTTTATCGTTTAATTTACTGTTCATGTTTTCCTCCCGAAAATGAATGAGTATATAACAATAATTTTAACACATTAAAGCTTGAAAATCAAGATATAAATAATATTTTTAAAAAAATAATTTTATCACTTTACAAAAATGTGTAATTGGTATACAATATATATAGCGTTATGAAACATTACAAAAGTTTCAAACTTATCTCTACCTTAAAATCTGGCTAAAAGCAATACCCCTTTGCCAAACGCTCGATAGTTATTTGCCTTTTTGCCTGCTGTCTGGCGCAGGAGTAATAACTAAAACTTTTGCCTTTATTTTTAAAAATTGTCAGTCAGAGATAAGTATAAGTTAATGAAAGGCCCGAGTCATGCTAAAGCTTTTTGATACGCATACTCATTATGATGATGAGGCGTACGATAACGATCGAGATGAATTGTTAAGAACAATGTTCGGCGCACCCGAACGCGGGGTGGCGGGTTTTATAGCCATAGGCTGTAGCCCTGAGCGAAACTTAAAAGCAATATCAATAGCTGAAAAATATAAAAACGTGTATGCGGCGGTCGGGGTCCACCCCGGGGACTTAAGAGGCCTACCGGATGATTATATTAAAAATTTAAGAGATTTGGCAAAAAACAAAAAAACATCGGCAATCGGAGAGATCGGATTGGATTATCATTACGAGGGATATAGCAGAAGCGTTCAGATAAAAGCTTTTAGAGAACAGCTTGATTTGGCGACATCGCTTTCGCTTCCGGTAATTATCCATTCAAGGGATGCAACGGCTGATACTTTAGAAATTTTGCGTGAGTATCTCCCTTCGCTTAAGCGGTCTTCGACTAACGAGCAACTCTCTAAAACCGGCCGGGTCGGCGTTGTTATGCACTGTTTTTCGGGCAGTGTTGAAACGTCGAAAGAACTTTTTAAAATGGGAATAATGATAAGCTTTACAGGAGTGCTGACTTTCAAAAACGCTAAAAAAGCAGTCGAGGCGGCAGCAGTCGTGCCTATGGAAATGCTGATGCTAGAAACCGACTGCCCCTATATGGCTCCCGTACCGTTTCGCGGGGGGCGATGCGATAGCGGCATGGCATGGTATATAGCTGAAAAATTAGCGGAAATAAAAGATATGACTACCGAGGAGGTAGTAAAAATATGCAATGACAACGCAAAAAAATTCTTTAATATAAGCTTTTAATTTTAAAAGAAAGGAAACTGTCATGGAATCAGACGGGCGAAAGCGAGACAAACAAAAAAGAGGGGCGGCTGCGAATATTTTTCTTGCTCCGGTGCACGGGCTTAACAAACTAACCACATCTATTTTAAGAAAAAAAGGGAAGGAGGGATACGGTTCAGTGACGGAGGACGACATCCTCACAATGGTTGATGCCGGGAACGAAAGCGGCTTGTTTGAAGAGTCTTCGGTTGAAATGATAAACAACGTTTTTGAGTTCAGCGACCTTGAAGCGGGTGACGTTATGACGCACAGGATAAACATTGTCGGACTGGATATCGGCGCGTCGATCGACGATGTAATATATTTGGCGCTTGACGAGGGTTTTTCGCGCATACCAATATATGAAAAAACTGTTGATAAAATACTGGGGATCATAATTGTAAAAGATTTGCTGTGCCTCATTGGAAATGATGATTACAAATCCTTTACAATAAAGGATTTTTTAAGAGAAACCGCCTATATTCCCGAGTCATGCAGCTGTATCGATACATTTAAATATCTGACCGGAAGAAAATCGGGCATTGCGGTGGTAGTGGACGAGTATGGCGGGACTGCCGGAATAGTCACTCTTGAAGATTTGATTGAGGCCATAATGGGAAATATTCAAGACGAATACGACGAAGAGTCAGCCGAAATCAAAAAAATAGGAAAAGAAACTTATGAAATCGACGGCGAAACTGATCCCGAGGATGTTTTAGAACTTTTTGGCTATGAATTGCCTTCTGATCATGAATATGACACCATAGCAGGGTTTGTCACCGATTTATTAGGTCATATTCCCGAAAATGTGGATAGTCCCGAACACGTGGATTATAAAGACGTGCGCTTTGTTGTTAAAGAGGTTGAAGATAACCGTATAAGCAAAATTGTGGCCACAGCCGTCAATTGACATATACTTCCTCATCAATTACGCGTCCGGTCATTATTTCGGCCGAGACCGCCATATCGTCCCAGAAAGTATAGACATGATCGCCTGCCGCAACGGCGGCATGGCGATTTTTGTTTATATCATAATAGACAATTTCACCTTGTTTCGCAAAACTTGTGCTTTCATTAAAAGTATATATTATGAACTTTTCGATTTTTGAGATTCCGTTAAAATAGCATAACGGAACTATTATAAGTGACTTTTCAGGTGAACAGTATATTTCTCCGCCGCTTGACAAGCTTATAAAATCTTCCTGTGGCGCGGCAGATGTGCTGAAAGCCTCTTCAAGCGCATCGGAATCTGAGGAGATTTTATACATAATAAGTCGGTTGTTTTCAAATGAAAGGCGCTCGGTATCCGACCAATAATACATACCGTTATCATTATAAATTTTCGAAAATCCTTCTTCGGCAAAAATCGGGCTGTCTGGATTTGTAGTGTCAACAACATAAAAAGCTTGTCCTCCCGAGGAATTTTTCTCGATTATATAAGTATAAGACATGTCAAATAAAACATTTGACAGGTTGCCTTCTCCTATTTTACTTACGGTTGATAGCCTTTTAAAGTTTTTATTCATCTCTGAAACCTCGGAAAACTCTAAATCAGGATTCGTCCGGTACAGATAAAGACTAATACCTTTTTGTCCCGTTGAAACCACCCTTATCAAACCGCCTTCCGTATCGATGCCGCCTTTATATATCATGCCGTCAGTCTCAAAATAGCCGCTTTCAATAATATTTTCGCCTGACACCGTGTATCTTACTATCCTTGATTTTTCATCCTCTAGCTGTATTACATATAAAGAGCCTTGATTAATATATAACCACGAGTTTTTCCCTCCTACCGCCGCTTTGGTCAAGGTTTCGCCGTTTGGCATTATCCTTGTTATAACGGTGATATTTGAATAATATGCCTTATTTAGCGGAATAAAAATATTTTCTAGCTTCACCGGCCGTTTTTCCTCGTCATTTTTTTGTATATGGGGAACAAACGCGGCCATATCGTTATGTGCGAACGGATCTTTGACTTTATAGTCCGTTGCTAAAATCACCTCTCCTTCATAGGTTAAAATATTGTTAACGCTTCCGTCAGCCGTAATTTCCGTAATAGGCTGTCCTGTATAGTTAAGCGCGTCAAACATTAGAACCGTAGTTGACGGCTGAGTAAAAGAACCTTTGCGGGGTGCCGTTTCCTCTTTATTGATCGACAAAGGGCTGATGTCCTCATATTCTCTCACATATTCGCCGGTCAGTATAGCGTACAGCTTGTTCCCATGCAGAAAAACAGACTTAAATGTTTTTCCTGCCCTTGAAACGCTTTTTTGGGGCTTAATTTGCCCTCTGTTTATCTCTAAGGCGCAAAGCTTGTTGTTATACAGTCTAAACACATATTTACCGTTTTCACATGTTTCATGGTCATATTTCTTTGGAGCAGCATCGGATTGAAGATAATAATTTTCGTCAAATACAAGAGCCGGCTCCGAATCGGCTCCGTTCATCCCGGAAAGCCTTAGCGCCAAATCCTGATAACTGGCGGGAGGATCATATATGATTTTATCACTGTCAACAATCCAAGGCGATCCGGTCAACTGATATCGTACTAAAAAGCTTATAAATATTACAGCCATGGATAAAATCCAAGATGTTATCAGTTTTACGTTATTATTTTCTTCTTCTTCAAATTCTTTTGACGGTATATATCTTTGGTGGGCACGTGTTTGTTTTTTTGGTGAGAAGCCATAACTTTCACCGTAATACTCATCGCTGTCTTCGTTATCATCTAAATCTTCTGGATATTTTCCGTAATGCTTAAAGTTAGGGTAATATTTATCCTGAATTTCTTTCTTTGTTTCCGTTGGTTTTAAAGGTTCTTCGGCAGCTTTTACCGAAGAACCCGGCGTTTCAGCTTCCGGTGCGCCGGTATATTCTTCAGATCGTTCAATAGCCGCAGCAATCTTTTTTTCCGCAACGGCGACAGCGCGTTTTAGCATTTCTTCCTGATATTTTCTCTTTTTGCTTTCATTATAGGCTCTTGCTGATTTTAATATATTTATATAATCATGCATAGTCAGCGGAGAATCTGAAAATATTTCAATAAGCCGCTCATACGTGAGATTCGGATTGTTTTTTATTTCATTATAAGCGCTGTTGCTTATCTTTGTATTGCCGATAAGCGCCAAAAATTCTCTGCCGCTTAACTTTAACCCCCTTAGTTCGGACAGAAACTGCTTTATTAAGTTTAGGTTATTTTTTTCTCGTCCGTCGTTATTGTTGTATACCATTTGAATTGCTCCCACAAAATATAGTAATCATAATACATAATATCATATTTTTCGACAAAAGTAAAGCCTTGATTTATTATTAATCGATATAGTATAATAATATTAAACCGAACGAAACTAACCGAGCGGCTTTGCCGCGAGGAGATTAGTTTCGTCGCGGGTTAATATTTAAAATACGGGGGGGCAAGAATGGAAACCTATAAAAGCTTAAGGCAAAAGCATAAAAAATTTATCTATCATGATTATAAAATAATAGACCGCGGCTTTTATTTTCATTTCTCAATAGACGATACGCTGCACTTTTATCCTCGGTGGGAGCACAGTTTATCTGTTAATATAGATAGCGGCTTTTATTCTTATCTTGTTTTTAATTTAGGCATGGCCGAACTTGTCAGCTATTGGAAATGCGCGTGTCCTGAAACAGTTGAGATACGCTGCGGTCCAATTGACGGATTTCAGGAGGACTGGTGGAAAAAGCTTTATAAAAAAGGACTCGGAGAATTTTTTTATAAAAATGGAATAGAGCCCGGCGATGATTTTATGACTATAAAGTCCTTGAGATCGGATAATACGCGCAAAATATCGGATATAACCGTGTCAAGCGGCTGTCTGATCCCCGTGGGCGGCGGTAAGGACAGTGCGGTCACAATGGAATTGCTGGGTGTGGAAAACAATCTCTGCTATATGATAAATCCACGAAAAGCCGCTGTAGATACCGCAAGGGCCGCGGGTTTTTCCGATGAAAAAATGATAGTGGCGCGACGGACAATCGATAGCGAGCTTTTAAGGCTTAACAGAGAAGGATATCTTAACGGACATACCCCATTTTCTGCAGTAGTAGCTTTTTCAAGTTATATTTTTGCCTGTTTATCCGGTAAAAAATATATAGCCCTTTCTAATGAAAGCAGTGCCAACGAAAGCAATGTATCAGGCACTGAAATAAATCACCAATACAGTAAAAGCGTTGAGTTCGAAAGAGACTTTAGAGAATATACCGCTTATTTATTTGGAGAAATCCCCGAATATTTCAGCCTTCTGCGCCCGCTGAACGAATGGCGTATAACCGAACGGTTTGTGTCATATAAAAAATATCTTAATATTTTTCAAAGTTGCAATGTTGGTACGAAAGCCGACATTTGGTGCGGAAAGTGCGCTAAATGTCTCTATGTTTACATTATGCTTTCGGCATTTTTAAAAGACGGCAGTCTGATTAAAATTTTTGGGAGCGATATGTTGTCCAACGAAACATTGACCCCAATATTTGAAGGGCTTATCTATGAAAATGTTGACAAGCCGTTTGAGTGTGTCGGCACGCGCGAAGAAGTAAAATATGCGTTAAAGAATGCTTATAAGCTTCGTGTGGATGAAAACGAAAAAATTCCGGAGCTGTTATTAAAATTTATAAACATGAACAGAAATGCCGTTGATAATGCCGTGGAACAATATTATGACAAAAACAATTTCGTGCCCGGTGAATTTTTACATCTTTTAGGAGCAGGTAATGAGAGATAAGCTGATAGATTTTTTTAGCGGCAAGAGCGTGTTGATATTGGGATTTGGTTTAGAAGGAAAATCAACCTACCGCATTTTAACGGAATTGAATTGCGCGGGAAATATAATGGTTGCCGACCGAAATCCAATAATTGAAGATTTAGATTGCCGTGTGTTTATAGGAGAAAACTATCTTAAAAACATTAAAAACTATGATATAATCATGAAATCTCCCGGTATAGCTCTTTTAGACAGCTTGCCAGAATCCGAAAAAGCGAAAATCACTTCCCAGACCGACCTGCTTTTAAGATTCTGTAAAAGCAAAACCGTTGGCGTTACCGGCACAAAGGGAAAATCTACCACAGCGTCGCTTATTTACCATATATTAAAAAACTGCGGCAAAAAATCAGCGCTTACAGGAAATATTGGAATACCGCCTCTTGATGACTATGAGCTTTATGACGATGATACAATTGTCGTTTGTGAATTGTCCAGTCATCAGCTTGAATACGTAAAAGCGTCGCCTGATATCGCGGTGATTTTAAATATTTTCCCTGAGCATTTAGACCATTATGTCAGTTTTAAAGCCTATAAATCTGCAAAGGAGAATATCTTTAAATTTCAAAATCAAGACGGCATCGTTATTTACGATGAAGAATTGGTTTCAGACAGTTATATTAGCATTATTGATAAAAAAATACCGATAAGCGATGTTAAAACAAAGCTTATCGGGCGTAATAATTTAAACAATATAGCTGTGTCGCTAAAAGTTTCAGTTTTTTTAGGATGTTTTCTGGACGAAGCGGTTAAAGCAGTTGAATCTTTTGTTCCTTTAAAGCACAGGCTTGAGCCGATCGGCAATATAAACGGCGTAGAATATATAAACGACAGCATCAGCACTATCCCTCAAGCCGCAATAAATGCGCTTATTTCGCTGCCGGGCAGTGACACGCTCATTGTGGGCGGCATGGACAGAGGAATATCTTATGATATCCTTATAGATTTTTTAAAGGATGGATCAGTTTTAAATCTGATAGTTCTTCCCGGAGCAGGTTATAGAATAGCCGATGAAATCGAAGCCGCCTATACCCCAAAATTTTCGATTTACCGCGCTCAAGACCTAGAAAATGCCGTCAGGTTTGCAAAATCTGTGACAAAACTCCGCTGCATCCTTTCACCAGCCGCTGCCAGCTATGATTTTTATAAAAATTTTGAAGAGCGCGGCGAACATTTTAGAACTTTAGTCAATAGCGTATAAAAAAGCCCTTCCTCGTTTTCCTATATTTTTGATAAGGCCTAAATGCTCTAAAATTATTATAGGAAGAGCGCTGTTTGAGTAACCGCAGCATTTTGAAAACTCTACTCTCGTGAATTCTAAGGGCAGATTGTCCGGCAGAAATATTTTATAATCTTCCGGTTTTTTAAAATATGCTTCAGACAGTATATCTACCGGATATTTGGTTGTTTTTATTTTGTTTGCGCGGCTCTGTCCTTTTGAAAACGCTTTAAATTTATTGACTTCCAGACCAACAATGCAGACTGATAAGTTTGCGTTGTTTAAAAAAGATTTTATTCTGTATAATTCAAGAAACAGGCGGGTTAGATCCTTATGATTTACAGTTCTGGTTTTGACCGGTTTTCCTGTATCGTGACAAAAGTTAAAATGATTCACTTTTTTTTCAAATGGATATACAATTGTGACGCGGCTAGCTGGAAGAAATTTTTCTAATTTTTGCCTTAACCTGCCAAAATTTGCCGTTTGTATTTCTATGATCCCGCTTTCTCCAGCTATATCAGCATAATAGCCGCCTATTTTTGCTTCGTGGTCTATCCCGTTCGCAAAATAATATTTAAGGGTTTTATGTATAGTTTTTTCCCCTAGCGTTCCTATAGCTCCGCTGAGCGAACCTTCTTGTTCCGCCTGAGATATCGCTTGTTTAAACTTTTCGCTGTCTATTTTTATCACTCCTTTGTGAACATGTTCTAGTAATTTTATACAAAATAATTTATTAAGTAATAATAAAATTTTTTTTTGCTCATATTAAATTTACTTGATAATTTTTTACAATTAATGTATAATATTTTATGTAGGAAAAAATAAAAAATATCAGGAGGACAATTAAATGGCAGTAAAGGTGGCAATTAACGGATTTGGCCGTATTGGGCGATTGGCTTTCAGGCAGATGTTCGGGGCAACCGGTTATGAAATCGTGGCAATCAATGATTTGACCGCGCCTAAAATGTTAGCGCATCTGTTAAAGTATGATTCCGCGCAGGGTAGATATGACGGACATACAGTCGAGTCAAAAGATGACGCTATTGTGGTTGACGGGAAAGCTATTTTAATTTATAAAGAGGCGGACGCTAAAAATCTTCCATGGGGTAAAATTGGTGTTGACGTAGTTCTTGAGTGCACCGGCTTTTATGTTTCCAAAGAAAAATCTCAGGCGCATATTGATGCGGGCGCTAAAAAAGTGGTTATCTCCGCTCCCGCCGGAAACGATCTCCCTACCGTTGTATTTGGTGTTAACGAAAATATACTAAAAGCATCTGACACTATTATTTCCGCCGCTTCGTGCACGACCAACTGCTTAGCTCCAATGGCAAAGGCATTGAACGATTTTGCTCCTATACAGTCGGGTATTATGGCCACCATCCACGCATATACCGGCGACCAAATGGTGCTTGACGGACCGCACAGAAAAGGCGACCTCCGCCGTGCCAGAGCCGCCGCAGCAAACATAGTGCCTAATTCTACCGGCGCCGCAAAAGCTATCGGACTTGTAATTCCGGAGCTTAACGGAAAGCTTATCGGCTCCGCACAGCGTGTTCCTGTCGTTACCGGGTCCACTACTATTCTTACCGCTGTGATAAAAGGTAACGATGTCACTAAGGATAAAATAAATGCGGCAATGAAAGCCGCTTCTTCTGAATCTTACGGCTACTGCGAAGACGAAATCGTGTCTTCCGATGTTATCGGGATTTCTTTCGGTTCATTATTTGACTCAACCCAAACCATGGTGGCCCATATTTGCGACGACCTTTATGAGGTTCAGGTGGTTTCATGGTATGACAACGAAAACAGTTATACTTCCCAGATGGTTAAGACAATCAAATATTTTGCGGAGTTGAAATAGATTTGATGTATAGCATTTTGATGACCGAGTTAATGTCCACCGTCTCATAGGCGGCGGATGGTGTTCAATCCATCGTTGACGCTTGTTAAAACACTTGAAGCGGATTCGCCGCAGATGTTTGAATTTCAAAAATAAAAAGGCTTTCTGTCAGTTAAAATTTAACCATCTTTCGCCGCCCGAAGGGCGGCGAAAGATGGTTAATGAGCAAAATTAAAAATCATATGTTTTCTATTATTTCAACCGCATATCCGTATTCCGGAAAGTCTGATAATATACGATTTTTGCATCTATCAGTAAATTCTTTTTCTGATCGCTTATCTTCCCTCATTATCCGTTTTGCGCCCCAAAGATGGGTGAATTTTTTTTGCGGAAAAAAAACTCTATTCTTATTCAATAAAACTTGTACAGGCATTTTAAGCTCTTCAGCGCAGACAGACAGCAGCCGCTGTTCGGCAAAAACCATACGGCACAAAAAGTCGTCGCAGTCTTCCGCGTGTTTCATAAAATCTATTGATTTATTAACGTAATATTGCTTAAAACCCTCGTCAGGCAGATATAAAAATGCGGTGTTTAGTGGAGACGCCGCCTTGCTCCAAGACGGATTAAAATGATAATCAGGTTTCATTTCAAAGTATGTAAAATCAGGATATATCATGTCAGAAATAGTTTCATAATGAGCCGCGATTATGCTGTTTCCGAACTCGGGATTTTCCCAGACAATAAAATCAGTGTCGATCATCACGATTGGAGCGGAAGTCTCGCGAAGGGCGAAAAGCTTTCCGGCAGCCCAAAACATTTTCGGATTTATCCCCTCAAAATCATCGGGTATAGTGTTGGCAATGCTGTCCCAAATCCCTTTAAGCCCTATGTCGGTGTAATAATCAAACGAGACTTTATCGGCATGCAAGGTAATGTTTCCTCCGGAACGTCGCCATACCAACGCGGATAACACCATGCAATAAAGATCAAATTTTTCTATTTTAAATGATTTTATGCCTGTTTTTGACAGTTGAGGCAAAAAACTGGCTGCGTGCACCGCTTGCATGGATTATCTCTCCCTATATAATTTGTATACCATAGCCAAACTTATTAAGCTGATAGGAGTTTATATATTCTGAAAACGTTTTATATTCTTGATATTCAAATTTGGACAATTTGAATTGCCGAATATCGAACGAACCCATGATCAGCGAACTGAAAGAAAAAGAATCTATCCAAAAATAACTTAAATTAAATGAATCAAAAATGTGGAAATTTTTAAGAAAATATAGGTAGGAATTTAAATGCGAGGAATAAAAAGAACAAGGCAAACCGGATGAATAAAAATATACCGCGCCGGGCTTTGCTTTTACATCCGTATTTTTTATATAATTTTTACCGAATGCTTCACAAAGAGTTTTTTCTATATTATTTGATTTTGAATTTTCAATTATGTCGGCAATTTTTTCGCCGCTGTGCCGTCTCAGCCATTTCAAAAGGCTTCCTCCATAATAATAACTTTTAAGTGACTGCAAGTCAAAATTATTTTTTATTTCATAAGCGTTAAATACCTTTTGCCCGTTGAGCCACAAGCTATATCTCATATTCTCACCTCGCTTCCTAGAATAATAACGCGAAAACTGTAGTTAATCTGTGCAAGCGGATTGACTGCAAAATATCATTCGGTTTGAGGAAACTATTTTTTGATTATTTTTAAGTTAATTTACTATATTTCGGTTTTAACCAAATCGGCAATTTTTTTGTATTTCATGGCAGCTCCCTCAAATTCGGGAGACATAGCCCTCATATCGGCATATTTAAATTGCAGCAGCTTTATAGTCTGTTCTTTAGACATAATTTTTAATCGTTCTTTTAACGCTGATAACTCAATGCTTATTTTGTCATCATGATGCTTTATAAGAAACGAAACCTCATCGATTAACCCCTCGTTAAACCCAAGCCTGCGCATTATTCTCGCCGCATATATTTTTGATCGCTCGGCATGTCCGCCGTATTGTCCGCAGCCGTTTTTATCCAGTGAAAAACAATCGGGTTTTCCGAGTGAGTGAAACAGCAGGGCATATCGCACAGATAAAACGGGAGGCGCGAACCCAACGCTTTTTATGGTATGCGTTAACATGTCATAGTAGTGCTCACTGCGGTGTTGTTCCACGTTGTCAATCATTTTAAACTCGGGTATTATAGATATGAAAACATTTTTGTATTCTGAAAGAACTGCGCTTATTTGCTTACCGCCGATCACCCTGTTAAATGCGCCGGTAAAATCGTAGGCGGATGATTCGGTGTTTTTATAATCCTTAAAAATATTGTCGGCACATTCAAAAATCCATTCTTTAGTTTTTTCGGCAATGACATATTGCTCATCCGAAGAATAAAGTTCTAGCGCGGTTAAAATGCTTAAGGGGTTAATAAAAAAAACATCTTTACAGATGGCTTTAATAATTTTCATTTCACCTTCCAGACAGCTAAGCCCATGGAAAGGATCAACAAACCCTTCGTCTTCGTTAAACGCTATAGCGTTAAAAGTAAAATCTCGGTTTCCCAGATCATCAAATATGCTGTCAGTATAAATTGAAAGCCCATCGTTATCAAAGCCTTTCCGATACGGCGTAACAAGCACCGACATTGTTCCGGAATATATGATTAACTCTCCTTTTATAAGATTTTCATCGTTTATCTGATAGCCTTTAAAAA
This sequence comes from Eubacterium sp., assembly GCA_031271685.1. GTDB lineage: Bacteria > Bacillota > Clostridia > Oscillospirales > Ruminococcaceae > Ruminiclostridium_E. Next base: position 32,709 of record JAISVH010000022.1, read on the forward strand.
TATTTAAAATGCGCTCAACAGGAGCGTTTGTAATTATATCAAAATCAACGGCAAAGCCTGTGATGATGCCGCGCACGCATTTGCCGGCAATATGCGCTTTATAAGAATGTTCGTTCAATTTTTTTATAATATCGTTTATCCTGTCGGGAAGCTTGATTTTTATTTCTCTAATATCCCCACCCATTTACATTACCTTTCCGCAACGCCCCAAAGATACGCTGTTTAAAGCCTTTGTCACCTTGTTCCATCTTTTGTAAAAACACCTTAATGTTTTGGCGTTCACTGGCTTTATCCGCCGGACAAGAAGATTTTACCACGTTAAAGCCATTGCGCTTGCAGCAGGATACAACTTGTTGTTCTGGGGCAAACACCAACGGCCTTATCATAATAAGATCTTTTCGTGATAGATATGTTTTAGGCGCGAAACAGCCTATTCGTCCTTCGCGGAAAAGATTCATAACAAAAGTTTCAATAACGTCGTCGTTGTTATGTCCCAACGCGATTTTATTGCATCCCAACGCCTTTGCGGCGTCATGCAGCGCCCCGCGCCGCATTTTAGCGCAGAGCGAACATGGGTTTGATTCTTTTCGGATATCAAACACTATTTCGGCTATATCAGTCTTTATCAAGGTAAACGGGATCTGCAAAGCGTCGCAAAGAGCTTTAACAGGAGAAAAGTCTCCCGGAGTCTTATTAAAACAAGGGTCAAGGGTTATTGCATGCAAATCATAGTCAAATTCAGCAAAACGCCGCATTTTAGCAAGACCTGCAAGCAATACAACGCTGTCTTTTCCGCCCGATACCCCCACGGCTATTTTATCTCCACTTTCAATCAGCATAAATTCCTGGCAGGCTCTTCTTATAAAACCCAACATTTTTTGCATTTATTATTTAATCCTTATTCAGAGTCATTATTTGATTACATTAATTTTATCATTTTTTTATTTTATTTTCAACTATTTTATATGTTTATAGTATATTTTGTGAAATTTATATAATTTTCAACAATAAATAATGGAATAATAGATAAATTTTATTTGTATAATTAAATAAAATAAGTTTGGACAAGGTGGAGAAGAATGGAAAACATAAAATCTCTTAAAAGAGTAATATCAAGTGGCAACGATATTAAAGAGGAAAGAGAATTAGAGCTTTTTGACGACCCCCGGCCAATTAAAAAAGGAAAAATAGGAATGAAAGGTATATTTATCCGGCAGATAATTATGACCGGATTAATATTAGCGGGATATTTTTTTGCGAAAGCTTCGTTTCCTTTACTATTTACAACGGCAAATAATTTTCTGAAAATGTATGTAGGCAGCTAGCGTATGATTGATATTAACGTTTTAAAGCGATGTCGAATAACTTTTGATTTCTCATTTTTTGCCGTAATAGCCATATTTTTATGTTTTGATTATACCGGATACGGAATTTTTAGCATAATTGCCTGCCTTTTACATGAATTGGGGCACTTGACCGCAATGTTGATTGAGGGTAAAACACCTGAGGGAATAAGATTTTATGGTGGCGGCATAAAACTTTCGAGAGGGGATGGCAACCCTTCGTATTTTGTTTTACTGTCGGGTTGCGCGATGAATTTAGTTTTATTCGCGCTATTCTATTTCCTTTCAGACAAATTATCAATATTTCCATTAGTTTTTGCTACCATGAATCTTGTAATAGGTATTTTCAATCTTATGCCGGTTGGACATTTGGACGGTAAAAAAATATTTGAAAAGATTTTAATAAGTCGTTTTAGTATCGAGACCGCTTATGCCGCCGAAAAATTCTCTAAAATATTAAAAATTGTCGAGAGGGTTATATTTTTATCAGTGTTGTCTGGTGCAGTATTGTTCGTTTTTACAAACAAAACTAACTTTACGCTTATTATAGTGCTTTGTTATGTTTTAATGATTGATTGGATAAGGTAAATAAAGCTATATAGAAGTTTGACTTTTTGACTGCTGATAAGTCAAACTGCTATATCACCGCGAATATCGCGGTGCATCGCTATCGGCGTTATGTGTTTTTAATTGCAGCAAATCCGCTTGCGCAGATTAACTATAGCTTTCGAGTTGTTATTCTTGATATTTTCTAAGCTAATTAACTATAAGTGCGGGGATATAAAATTGGAAAATATTAAAAAAGGTGAATAAATTATTGTAAACAGTTAAAAATAAAATTACAGAATGTTGTGGAGTGAGGAGGAAATTTTTTATGCTTGACAAAACAGCTCTTTTTATTTTATTAATAGGAGGACTAAACTGGGGACTCGTGGGTCTTTTTCAATTTGATCTTATAGCGTGGGCCTTCGGCGGAGTTGCTTCGATTATCAGCAGATTATTATATGTATTGGTAGCCGCGTCAGCAATATGGTGTATTTCGCTTTTCTTTAGAAGAAATGAAATTGTTGAAAATGACAGGCACTATAATAGCCAATAATCATGCCGAACTAAAAATATTGCGCCGCTTTTTTAAACATCTGCGGCGGAGCCGCTTCCCGTGTTTTAACAAGCGTCAGCGGGGGATTGAAAATCACCCGCCGCTGACGTATAGTTAATTAAATAATCAGCATGGAACCCACCGCCTAAGAGGAAGGGGACATAAACACGATTATAAGAAATCAATAATTGTTTAAAAAGAAGACGTAATATTTTTATAAATTTTAAAAATTTTTTCTGCAGCAGATTTTATATCGGAATTATTATCGACTATAAAATCTGCGCTTTTTTCATATAACGAAGCTCTTTGGTTATATATTTTTTCTATCTCTGACAGGTTTTTTGACAACGGTCTGCCGCTTTGCTCTAAATCTGCAATATTGCGTTTAATATAAAATATAACCCCGTTTTGTTTAAGATTAAGAATATTTTCATGGTCAATTATCGTACCTCCGCCGGTTGATATAATAAGTCCGTGTTCTTTTCCAAATTTTGAGACGCACTCTTTTTCAATAAAACGAAAATATTCTTCACCTTTTGCGGCGAAAATATCAGGTATTGATATTTTTTCCTGTTTTTCAATTTCATCATCGATATCAACTAATTCCTTTGGCGCAATTTCGTGATAGAAAATATCTTTCAGCATATTTCCAACCGAAGTTTTTCCACATCCGGGCATTCCTATAAGTATTATGTTTTGGTTTATTTTAACAAGAGCTTCCAGAGTTTCATTAACTGTTTCGTCTGAAATTTGTTTTATGCCCATTAATATCTCGGCGCCTTTCTTTGCTTGGTAAACTAGCATGGGTAGCCCGCCTGAGAATTTTAAACCAAGCTTTTCGGCCTGTAAAATCAGTCTTGTTTTAAGAGGGTTGGGTACAACATCGACCACTGCATAAAGTTTCGGAAATTTTGACAAATCGATAAGGGTTTGTTCATTGTCAGGATACATGCCGGATGGTGTAGTGTTAATAATTATTTCAGTATCACTTTGGTCATAAATATTTTCGTAGTTAAGTTTTCCGCGACGAGATACTTTTTGAATTTCTTTTGCCTCTTGATTTTTGCAAAATACGTAGGATGTTAGAGAGGTTCCGCCGGTTCCGAGTATAAGCACTTTTTTGTCTTTAACTATTATTTTTTTAAGAACAAACGTTTTCTTAAGTCCGTAATAATCACAGTTGTCACCGTATAATTTCCCATTTTTACTATAAATAAGGTTGACACAGCCTATCTCTTTGGCAATGTCTGAAATTTTATCGCAGTATTTCATAACAGCCACTTTGTACGGTATAGTAATATTGACTCCACCAAAATCGGGATTTTTGAAAAAATCTTCAAGCATGTCCTCGGATAACTCAAATTTTTGATAGTTATAATTTAATATTCCGACTGATTTTGCAAATCTGTCATGCACAAAAGGGGAGGGGCTGTGTGAAAGCTTTTTCCCAACTAAACCATATAATTTTTCCAATTTACATCTCCTTATAAAAAGTTCAAACATCTGCGGCGGAGCTTCTTCCGGTATTTTAACAAGCGTTATATTAAATTATTAATCCTGAACCAAACATTTGACAATTATTACGTGTTTTTTGCCGAAAAACCGTTTTAATTTTTTCTTAAATATCAATGTATATCCGCGTCAAAATTGTATTGTTTGACGACAAAAATCCTACGAGATATTTTGTCTACTGTTTTTTGCAGGGGTAATAACTATAGCGGGAGATAATCACCCTCCGCGGACACAGTCGGCATGGATCCCGCCGCCTAAGAAGAGACGGGGACATAAACGCGGTTATAATACCAAGTCCAGCGCGACTAATGCTGCCACAGATTCAACGCACGGAAGCGCACGCGGTACAATGCACGGGTCGTGGCGACCTTTAATATTAATTTTTATTTCTCCGCCGGTATTTAAATCAACCGTGTTTTGCGTTTTAGCAATTGATGGAGTTGGTTTTACGGCGACTCTAAACACTATTGGCATACCGGTGGTTATTCCGCCCAGTAACCCGCCGTGATTATTTAAAGCGGTAAATATTCTTGACCCTTCGACGCAAAACGCATCATTATTTTTAGAACCGGGAAGCTCGGAGGCGGCAAATCCATTTCCGAATTCTATTCCTTTAATGGCCGGTATGCCAAAAATCATAGCTGAAATCCTGCTTTCGACACCGTCAAAAATCAGTCCTCCCAATCCGGCGGGAAGTCCTGTTATCATGCATTCGACTGTCCCTCCAACTGAATCTCCGTCAGCTTTAGCGGAGAGTATACACTCTTTCATTTGTTCGGCAACGCTTGAATCTATAACGTTTAAATTTTCAATGGTCGCCAAATCCGCATTAAACTCGGAATCCGCAAATTTTTTGTCATTGATGCCTGCGATTGAAGAAATATGTGAAACTACTGTAATTCCTCTACTTTTTAAAATTTGCTTGGCTATCCCGCCGGCAATGCAAAGCGGGGCAGTCAAGCGGCCTGAAAAATGACCTCCTCCACGCATGTCTGCGACGCCCGAAAATTTGACATGCGCGCTGTAGTCCGCATGACCAGGGCGGGGTATGTTTTTTATGCTTTCATAATCCGTCGAGTGTTGGTCAGAATTATAAATTATTGCGCAAACCGGAGTTCCGCCGGTAAGCCCGTTCATGATGCCGGACAGAAAATTCGGAGCGTCAGATTCGTTTCTTGAAGTTGAAAATGCGTTTCTGCCAGGCGCGCGCCGATCTAAAAATTCCATCAGCTCGGTGTTATTAATGTGTTCTCCGGCCGGTAGTCCGTTTATTACAACCCCTATGGCATTACCATGTGACTCACCGAAAATATCTATTGATATATTGTCGCCTTTAAAAATCGACAACCACGTCACCTCCTAATTTTTTGTAGTCGTTAAAGAAGCGCGGGTAGGATTTTCTTACGGCTTCGCCCCCTCTTATGGTAACCGGATCTTCGCAGACACAAGCCGCTATGGCGGCAGCCATTACTATTCTGTGATCGTTGAAACTGTATACCGTCCCACCGGACAAACTATCTCCTATTATGACGATACGGTCGTCATATACTTTAAACATATTAGTGTTAAACCCCAAACCAATCAGCATTGCCTTAACGCTCTCTATCCTGTCGCTTTCCTTAAGCTTAAGTCGATCGGTGCTTAAAAATTCGGTTACTCCTTCGTATACGGAGGCAACAACGGCCAGGACAGGAAATAGGTCGGGCGTATCGGAAATATCTATGCTATTGCCAATTTGATTTAAAATATCGGTTATTTTTTTATCACCTTGCTTGCTGTTATAGTTTAATCCGCTCACGTTAACATCGCAACCAAGTTTATTAGCCGCGATAAAGAACGCTGCGTTTGACCAGTCGCCTTCCACTATGACCTCTCCGGGCGATGTATAAACTTGTCCCCCCTTTATAAAGTAACCGTATTCCTTTTGCTCAGAAAAAACGCCAAATTTTTTAAGCGTGTCTTTGGTTATTTCTATATAGCTTTTTGATTGAAGAGCGTCTAATCCGTCAACTATTATTTTACTGTCTCCGTTTAAAAGAGGCAGAGCCATCAACAAGCCTGAAATATATTGAGAACTGACATTTCCGGGTAACCGAAAATCACCGTTGTCAAGTTTTCCTGTGATAAAAAAAGGGAGTTTTGAAGAGCTGAATCTTACAGATTTTTCAGACAAGACATTTATTAAATCGAATATCGGTCGTTCGGGTAGATTTCCGGAGCCTGAAAACTCGAAAGAATTTGTCTTGTTAAGCATTGCCGCTGCAAGCGGAAGCAAAAATCTAAGGGTCGAGCCGCTTTCCCTGCATTCTATTTTTGTTCCGCATTTAATTGATTTTAAGCAACTAACAGTTGTTTTGATGTCATCTGACATGTCAGTGCAGACAACATTTGTTTCCTTTGCAGACAGTGATGCGGCAATGAAAATACGATGTGCGTAGGACTTGCTAGATATAGCCGCTATTTCACCTTTAAGCTTTTTCGGAGTTATTACAACTTTAGCCATCTAATCCCTCCTTAATGATGGAATACATCGTTTCAAGAGATATTTTTTTTAATTCGCATCTACCTATTTCTGCAGGTAAAACTATGTTTATATTCTCGGATTTACGTTTTTTATCGGATAATACCGAATTATAGATCTCACAGGCAGAAAAATCGCATTTTATAGGTAATTCGTGTCTTTTTAACGCTTCACATATTTGGTCATATATCGAAAAATTTGGGATAAGGCCTAATTTTGCCGCTCCTTTTGTTATAACCGCCATCCCCGCAGCCACCGCGCGTCCATGTGTAATGGCATATCCGCTGCATTTTTCGATGCTATGCCCAATTGTGTGCCCAAAATTCAAAAGCTGGCGCTCGCCGCGGTCAAATTCATCACAGCTAACTATTTCTCCTTTTATCGCGACACATTCTGACACGATCTCGGGCATAATTTCCATTAATGAGCTTCGTGAAAAGTTACAAAGCTTTTTAAATAAGGAAGGACTTTTAAGCACGCCATATTTTATGGCTTCTGCAGTACCGTCGGCAAAAATTTCATCATTAAGAGTGTTAAGCGAAACAACATCAAAAATCACGGCCAGCGGTTGTTTAAAGGCTCCCATCAGATTTTTTCCGTGTTCAAGATTGACTGCCGTCTTTCCGCCTACAGAAGAATCAATCGCTGATAAAAAGGTGGTCGGTATTTGTATATAATCAATGCCACGCAGATAAACGGCAGCCGCTAAGCCTGAAATATCACCTATCACTCCACCGCCCAACGCGATCACTATGTCTTCGCGGTCAAAGCCGTTTTCTGCCATGTCTTCAAGTATTATTTTAAGCGCTTGCACTGATTTTGAGAGCTCACCATTTGGAAGGATATGCTTGAAAACTTTTAATCCTATTTTTTCGAGCGATTTACCTACCGATTCAAAATAAATCGGAAGCACATTATCATCGGTGATTATGTATGCTTTGTTATAGATTTTGGATTTTGGCATAAATTCGCCTGAACGATTTAATATATTTTCTCCAATTATAACATCATACTCCTGATCAACCATGATTTTTACCCTCTTCATATAACACCTCCTAATATAGTGTAATTATCAGTATATCATATTTTTTTAAAAAAATAAATATTTTTTAAAAAAACTATTGACAAAAATTAGACTTTATGTTACAATGAACATGGATAAATGTATTTTATTGTTTTTGTTATTTTGAATGGAGGGGATTTCTGTGTTTGACAGAAACTCAAGCATGGGCTACGGCTTGAATGAGTTTAATAAATTTAACATTGGGAACGCGGATTTTCTCAAGTTTAATTCTCGTGCTAAAGATTTGGGACTTGAAGACTCTCAGATTGTAGAAAGTCGATATGAATTAGATGGTTCGGAGAAAAAAGAAAAAGATTTTATTGAAAGACAAAACGAGATTTCGAAAATGCTCGGAAAAGCTGCAAAATCTGATAAAAGCGAAGAGTTTGACCACGGGGAAAAGGTACTAATAAACAATCACAGCCATAATCATAAAAAAGGCGATGGATTTGATGGAGATTGTCCGCTTTGCGAGTGCGAAACCTGCAAAAACAGACGTTATCAAGATCAGTCGAATGATACGGGCGTTTCTTTTCAGTCGGCGACAAAAATATCTCCTGAAGCGGCAGCATCAAGGGTAAAAGCCCACGAAAATGAGCATGTGAGGCGTGAGCAGTATAAGGCCAGACAGGAAGGGAAAAGGGTTGTTTCGCAGAGTGTGCAGATTTATATGCGTAATTGTCCCGAATGCGGAAAGCCTTATGTTGCGGGAGGTTTAACAATCACCCAGACTAAAACAAAGGTCGATGGTTATTATGATGCGTTGCTTGGTAATGAACAAAATCTTGAAAAATTTAATGCTTTTGATGTTTCATCATAGAAAACAAAATATTTGCTTAGTTTTTTATTAAATTTTTTTATAAATAAATATTAAGTGATCGTAATGATCACTTAATATTTTTTGTTTTTAGTATTGACATTTCTTTTAAAATGTTGTATAATTAATTCTGTTATTAGTTGGAATGTGGGAGTTTAGCTCAGCTGGGAGAGCACCTGCCTTACAAGCAGGGGGTCACAGGTTCGAGCCCTGTAACTCCCACCAACTAAAAGTTTGGGATTAGACACAGTAATAGTCTGGCCTGGTAGTTCAGTTGGTTAGAACGCTAGCCTGTCACGCTAGAGGTCGAGGGTTCGAGTCCCTTCCAGGTCGCCATCACATAAGTCCGGATAACAAAGCCGGACTTATGTTGTCTGTGAAATTCACCGGCTATGCCGATGGATAAAAAACTTTATCTATGGGCAAAAGAACATCATATTGATACAATATCTAATTTAAAATATAAGTACGGCAACCTCGATTTCAGGAAGATCAAAGACTGATGGCGCTTAAAGAAGATGCAGCCCCGTTTATTGGTAACAAGCTTTCGCAAGTGTCAGACCGTAATGCGGCTTGAGCCGCTGCAGATAACATAGAGCTTTGCCCGCATATGAAATACCGCCGGCTGCACCGGTGGATTCTTATTGTTCAGATAATTTTCCATAATAAACGATAACTTAAAATGAAAATGAAAATTAAAATATAAAAAAGACTTGACAGGCATGCGAAAAGCGTGTATAATATTAAAAGTCAGCGTGTGTATAATCGTTCAACTTTTAATTTAGTAAATTAAAAGTTAAACGAGGATTGCGATGTTTGCGAACAGCTCCCACAACGCACACGTTGAGGAACCCCTTTAACTGGGAAAAATCCCTGTTTATAAGAAATGCTTCTCATAGAAGCTTACTGTTAAAGTCAAGTAATTTGTGTTTTCGTCTTGCCTCTGTAGCTCAGTCGGTAGAGCAGTAGACTGAAAATCTACGTGTCGTTGGTTCGATTCCGACCGGAGGCACCATCGGTTATCGCCGGTAGTATAGTGATTTGATTTTATAAAACCAATATCATAAAGATATGGGAAAGCCTAAAATTAAATAACTATATTGCGGATTTAGCTCATCTGGTAGAGCGCCACCTTGCCAAGGTGGAGGTAGCGAGTTCGAGCCTCGTAATCCGCTCCAAATAGTTGATTATCAAATACTGCCGTCCGAAAGGGCGGCGTTTATCTTGTCGGCAAAATCTTAAATTCCCATAAAATCAACAGTTGTTTTCGATAGTATATCAAATTGCGTTTTTGCGGGAATGACTCCCCAAAAAAAGCTCTATGTTATAGTTTGCCTTAACAGACTCTAATTTGAATAAGTTTAGGGCGGCCAAAAAGCCGCCCATATTTTGATTGTTTATCAATTGTTAGTTATCCCGGCGTTGGTCACTGACACTTCCGATCATTTTGGCATCTATCGCGGCGTGGACATCTTTGATTTCTGATTCTGCGCGCTTGAATGGGACTATGTTAGTTTTAACAAGCGTCGTATTGAGCACGGTTATTATATTTTCCGCAGAAACAAATTTAAGGCTTTCTTTTATTACGTCATCAAGTTCTTCAATGTCCGGTTCATTTTCTTTTGGGATAACAACAGTTTTAATGCCCGCTTTATAAGCCGCCATAGTCTTTTCTTTAAGCCCACCTATAGGCAGAACCTTTCCGTGCAGAGTAATTTCTCCTGTCATAGCGACGTCGCGGCGAGTCGCAATTCCGCTAAGAGCAGAGATAAGCGCGGTTACTATAGTTACACCTGCGGATGGACCATTTTTAGGGACGGCTCCTTCCGGAGCGTGGATATGTATGTCCTTGCTTTTATAAAAATCAGGGTCAATACCATATCTTATAGCTAGCGTTCGCACAAGGCTGACTGCAATCTTTGTAGATTCGACCATAACGTCGCCAAGGGAACCGGTAATCTCGATTTTTCCGGTTCCGTCCATTAGAATTACCTCGAGCGGCATAATCACACCGCCAACCGCGGTCCATGCCAAACCGTTAACAACGCCAACTTCGTCTTGATTAGAAATATATTCGGGCGTATATTTTTTAATCCCTAGGAACTCAGCTAAATTTGCCGCCGTTATTGACACCTTCTGTTCTCCGCTGACAAGTTTTTTTGCGGATTTACGACAAATTTTGCCGATTTTTTGTTCAAGCTGGCGCACACCTGCCTCTCGGGTGTAATAATCAATTATAGAATATATTGCCCCATCATTTATTTTGACAGTAGACGCTTTTTCCCCATGCTTTTTTAGCTGCTTTTGAATTAAATGTTTTTTCGCTATGTTAAATTTTTCTTCCCGTGTATAGCTGCCTAGCATTATAACCTCCATCCTGTCTAAAAGAGCCGGAGGAATAGTGTCGGCGGTATTTGCAGTAGTTATAAATAATACGCTACTCAAATCAAGAGGTATTTCAAGATAATGATCAACAAAGGCGTTGTTCTGCTCGACATCAAGCACTTCAAGCATTGCGGAGCTGGGGTCTCCTTTATAGTCATTGCTCATTTTGTCTATCTCATCCAACAACAGCACCGGGTTCATTGATTTGGCCTGCTTAATAGCGTTAGCTATTCTGCCTGGCATAGCGCCAATATAGGTTTTGCGATGGCCTCGTATTTCGGCCTCGTCGCGAATGCCGCCCAGTGAAATTCTCGCGTAGCTTTTACCTAAAGATTTTGCTATAGACCTCCCGATAGAGGTTTTTCCAACGCCAGGGGGGCCGACAAGACAGATAATTTGTCCTTTTATATCAGGCTTTAAAGCTCTGACTGCAATAAGCTCAAGTATCCTTTCTTTAACCTTTTTGAGACCGTAATGATCTTTATTGAGTTGATTTTCGGCTTTGACTATATCGGTTTTATCCTTTGTATATACATTCCATGGCATTTCAAGTATTGTGTCAAGATATGTGCGGATAACGCCCGACTCAGCTGAATTAGGAGATAATTTTAACAGCCTTTCCGCTTCTTTAACAAGTTTTTCCTCAATATCTTCGGGAAAGTCGGCGGCTTCTATTTCCTCGATATAATAATACACTTCTTCCTGCGGATCATCTCCGCCCGAAAGTTGCTTGGAAAGCACTCTCATCTGTTCGCGCAGGTAGTATTCGCGCTGATTTTTCTCAATAGAATCACGAACCTCTTCATGAATTTCAAGTTCTAGCTGCAATATACTTACTTCATTATTGAGCGTAGCAATAAGAGTTTCAATTTTTTTCTTTTTTGAGTTGGTTTCCAGTAGCTTTTGCTTATCTGCTACTCTTAAATAAATATTGAACACAATTAGGTCAAACATTTTATCAAGATTTTTTTCGGATAATATGTTTTCATAAAGCTCTGACGGCATTTTGGGGGTATATTGGCAATATTGTTTGAACGATTCCACAAGCATTCTTGAAAGCGCCGTTCCCTCGCTTTGGCTTATAATAGATTTTGACGGAGCGATGGGCTGAACTAAGCACTCAATATATGGTTCGGTCATCTCAAATGACAGTAGCTTTGCCTTTGAAATACCTTCTACTAAAACTCGGGTGGTATTGTCTGGAGTTTTTAAAATCTGCCTTACCTCGGCAATAACACCGACGCTGTATATTTCATCGACTAATGGGTCAACGACAGACGAATCCTTTTGCGCTACAAGGAAAATTTTTCGATTACCGCTAGCTGAAGCTTTAAGTGCGGAAATAGATTTGTCGCGTCCCACGTCAAAATGTAAAATCATGTTAGGAAATATAACTAATCCGCGCATTGTAAGTGCAGGCATCATCTCAGCGTTTTTAGGATAGTTCATTGCAGGGTTCCTTTCTATATAAAAACTATTAATATTATACATTATAAGCTTTAAAAATTCAAGTGGGGTTAATAAAAATACATAAATTACTATGGGGACGACTTTGCGTCCCCAGTGGTTTATGTGCCGTTGGCGGCTAGCATTGCCGATATGGCGTCTTCGGACATTTTTGAATTTGGGTCGGTTTCAGGAGAGGGACCCACGGTTTCGGAGCCTTCGCCAACTCCGGCGGCGGCCAGCATTGCCGATATTGCGTCTTCGGAAAGATTAGATCCCGAATCTTCTATCTGCGCAGATTTTTCATCAATTGAAGCTGTGATATCGTCAAGCGTGCTGAATATTCCGGAGATATCGTCTTCTGATAACGGATTTTTCAATTCTTCGTTTTTAACGGTTTGATATGGTGCGTCACCCATAAAAGACTCATGGAATTCTTCGGCGGTCATTGGTTCGCCTGAAACATTTCCGGCAACTTTGCTGAAATCTAGCGTGTGTTGGTTAATAATGCTATCAAGCTGTTCAACCTTATCAGGTTCTATATTGCTCCTAGTGGAAGCGCCAATCCCATCGCCTAAAGAATTATACTCTTCCTGCTGTCTCTTGACAGTTTCAAGATAGTTTTGATAACTTCTCTCAAAATACCCTAGATAATCGGCTAAAGCGGTTTTATATGTAAGCTCTTGATCGGAAAATCTAAACCAATATTTATCAACTAAAAACATTCCGTGAGTTTTTTGGATTATTACGAAGGGATTGTATTCGGCAATGCCAAAACGATCCATCTCGATTTGAGTGAGATGCATTTTATCGGGAAAAACTCGACTCGAAAAAAGATAATATATGTCGCCCATCATAAGAGGTCGCTTTGTGCTGGTAAGCATTTTTCGATCTGTGTCGGGATTGAAGCTGTAATCTACCACACCGTCTTCGCTTATTCTATATTGCGCTAATATTGTGTTTGCCCACCATAATTCAAATTCACAGGGAAGATGAATGTCAAACGGTTCGGTATTGATTACGTTATATGAGTTTGATTTAATTATCTTCATTTAATTTACCCCAAATATAAGATGAAGCTTATAGCTTTATTAATTATAACATAATTAATAAAAAAGTGCAAGCGCTATAGTAAATTAACTTGAAAATAAGCAAAAATAATTTTTGCAAACCGAATATGCATATATTATTCCCCTGCAACAAACAGTAGACAAATCGCGGCAAAGCCGCTCGGTTAGTTTCGTCGCTCAAAATCGCCTGTTTCTCGTCTGCCTGCGGCAGACAACCTGAACGGATGCGAAATATTAAATGACCTCGTATAATCCTGACGCGCCGTCTTTTCCTATTATCTCGGATACTTTTAAAACTCTTATTTTAAGAGGTTTTTGACCCATGTTAATCTCAATTTCATCTCCAATTTTAACTTCATATGAGGCGCGTGCCGATTTCCCGCCAACGTTGATTTTCCCTGCGTCACACGCCTCGTTAGCTATTGTCCGTCGCTTTATCAGTCGTGATACCTTTAAAAATTTATCAAGTCTCATAATACAACTCCATTTAAAAAATAACTTGAGCCGCTTTTGGCAGCTCAAGTTGTTGTTAAAAGATATTTTTTCTAACAATATCTGTGAGAACACTATTTGGCAACAGCATCTTTTAAAGCTCTTCCTGCTTTAAATGCGGGCACTTTGGTTGCCGCAATAGTGATTTTTTTCTGTGTTTGAGGATTGATACCTTCGCGAGCAGCGCGGTCACGCACTTCGAAAGTCCCAAAACCGACCAATTGTATTTTTTCGCCTTTAGATAATGTTTCGGTGATTGTGTCAATTACCGCTGAGATAGCAGCGTCGGCATCTTTTTTTGTGAAGCCGGACTTTTCAGCAACAGCTGAAATCAAATCTGCTTTTGTCATGTTATACCTCCGTTTAATTTAATATGTTATGGCAATTAGGCAGAAATCAAAATCCCCCGGCGCTTTATTTAGTTTTCTTCCATATCAGGTCAAGCTCCGCCTGAGTCAGCTCATCGAAACTTTTGCCGCCGGAAATGACTGTTTGTTCAACTACCCTAAATCGCATTATAAACTTATTTATTGCACTTGTCAAGGCTTTTTCACTATCTTTTTTTAAAAATCTTCCTAAATTACAACAAGCAAACAAAATATCACCAAAAGTTTTTTCTATTTCGTCATCGTTTTTATTTAAAATTGCTATTTCGAGTTCTTTTATCTCTTTTTTAAGCAAAGTTAAAACCTGCTCGGTATTTTTAAAATCAAAGCCGGAATTTTTAGCTTTTTTGCCAACCTTTTGCCCTCTTATCAAAGCGGGAAGGATTTTTGGTATTCTTTCTAACCCTTCTGAGGCAGTCGTCTCGCCTTTTGATTTGCTTTTAAGTTCTTCCCAGTTTTTTATGACTTTTTCAGGCGTGTCAGCCCGGACGCCACCAAAAACGTGTGGATGGCGATATATCAATTTGTTTGAAATTCCTTCTGCAACATCCGAAAAATTAAAATTGCCTTGTTCATCTTCTATTTGACAATGAAACACTATTTGAAGCAACAAATCTCCTAGTTCTTCTTTAAGCAAGGAGATATTTTTGTTTTGTATCGCTTCCATGACCTCATATGTTTCTTCTAATAGATTAGGCTCAATGGATTCATGAGTTTGTTCAATATCCCACGGGCATCCGTTTTTTGAGCGCAATTTTTTCATTATTTCCAATAAAAGCTCTATATTTCCGCTTTCTTTTTCTTTAAACATCTTTTTACCCCAAATAATCAAGATTTTGTATTATAGCTGGTCAGTTTAAAAACGCTAAATGCATTTTTTAGACGCCGTATGCGCCTAGTGCCGCCGAAGGCGGCCTTGCCTTGCTGCATAGTCAGTCGCGCACCTTAAGGCTGCCAGCGGACTTTGCCCGCTGTTTAAAAACCTTTAGGGTTTTAAAAATGACAGACTATATTTTACGTTTTTTTCTGAAGACAGGTTGAATATATTTTTATTTTACCTTATTTTTTAAAATTTTCAAGCCCTTTTATAGATTCTTTTAAAAAACATCAAAACATATTTTCTATCCGTAAATAAAGTAGCGGCAATATAAATAGTGCCACCGGCAACCACCGAAATAGCGGTTTTTTGAATATTTCCGGGGACGGGCAGATATTTAAAAGCAATGTAGGCTCCGCCGGCACACAGCAAAGAATTTGCACAAGACGTAAAAAAATGAGGTAGAAAAATGATTTTGGAGTTTTGATTTTTCGCCATAATTCGGTTTAGTGTGATAAATCCAATCACACAGATAAAGATATAGCACAGCAAGGTAGATATTGCCGCGCCGCTGATATTAAGCCAAGGAATCGGAATGAGTATAAGGTTGCATATAAGCTTGATGCCCGAACCGATTATCATTATTTTTATTTGAAGATCTGAACGTCCGATAGCCTGAAATATGTTGAACAACGCTCCGCAAAGCGCTAAGAAAATTCCGCCGGAGCTTAAAATTATCAACGGCGGCAGACAGACCATAGCCTCGTCTGGTTTGGAGAAATAAAGGATATTCAGTATCGGCTCGGCAAGAGCGCTTAGTCCCATACATAGTGGAAAGCCGACAATTAATGTGCCTTTCAGCAAAATATTGATATTATGCCTTATTAATCCGGTATTTTTTTGTTCCCACGCTGTTGCTATCGACGGAAAGGCACTTTTGCTGACCATTGCGGTCATAGATGGGATAAGTCCGAAAATCGAAAATAAAATCCCGGTATAGCTCCCGTAAATAAAATTGCCTATTTCAGTTATGTTTATAACGCTTTTTAAATTATAAGTGAAATTTTCTAAGAAATAGCCAGGATTTTTACTCACAGAAATATTTATGCAGTTGGTAATCGTTAGCAGATCAATAAATGAGCTTAGATTGATGACAATTGCCCCGGCAGTAATCGGCAGTGATTCTTTTATCAGGCGTTTTACTATTGCATCAGCATTTTGTGGCTGAC
>JAISVH010000055.1 GCA_031271685.1 Eubacterium sp.
AAAGGAATTTATTGAAATATATGGGGATAATGTTACCCGTGATGGCGCGGATAAATTGCTTTCTTATCTTGAAAAAAGCGATTTTTTCTTTGCTCCCGCTTCAACGCGCTATCATAACAGCTTCGAGGGCGGACTTGCGCGCCACAGCATAAATGTATACCTTTGCCTTAAAGACTATCTTGAAAGAGAACGTGTAAAAGGACTCTATAACCTCTCCTACAGCGATGAAACGATGGCTGTCGTCGCTCTTTTGCATGATGTTTGCAAAATCAATTGCTATAAAAAAGATACTAAAAATGTTAAAAACGAACACGGAATATGGGATAAGGTCCCATATTACCGATATGAGGACAATTTACCCTATGGCCACGGCGAAAAATCTGTATACATGATAAGCGGATTTATGCGGCTTACGCGCGAAGAGTCAATGGCTATACGCTGGCATATGGGTTTCTCAGGACCCGAAGACCGGGTCATGGTCGGAAACGCCCTTGAAAGCTATCCACTGGCTTTTGCTCTTAGCATAGCAGATATGGAGGCTTCGTATTTCTTAGAAAGCGAATAATTAATTCCATTTGCCTACCGTTTAGTGCAGGAATAATAATATAGCAAATTGGTAGTTTTTAATTTTTTCAGCTGAAAAAAATGCCGAGGTTATTGATATGGTAATTTTTGCGGTATTAGCTATTTTTACATTTATAATTTTCTTACAATCCAAAATATACGAGCGCTCCGCTCTTAAGGGGTTGGAATATTCTATCCGCGTAAGTGCGCATGAGGTCTTCGAAGGCGATGAAATTGAAATAATAGAGAGCGTGTCCAACTTAAAAACCTTTCCTATACCTTGGATAAAAATCGAGCTGGCAGTGTCGCGTTGGCTTGAATTCTCAGGAACAGAACCGGATGTTATATCGGGGCTTAGGTTTGTTCCCAGTATTTTTATGCTTTGGGGACATCGCCGCTGCACACGCGCCTGGAAAGTTCGTTGCCTGAAACGCGGCGTTTATAGGCTAGACGATATCCGCCTATATTCCAGCGACTTTTTCGGCCTTTGTTCGTCTTCTACCCTAATAAGCGCGAACGAAGAAATAGTTGTACTGCCCATACCCTGTGAACAGCTTATTTTTTCGTTCCATAACGATTTGCTTTGGGGCATAACCCCGGTCCTTCGTTTTATTGCCGATGATCCCTTTTCAATATCCGGCGTCAGGGAATACCGCGACGAGCCGATAAGCCGGATCCATTGGCCCAGCACGGCAAAAACCGGCGAAATAGTGGTCTATAATACCGAATACACAACTCATAATCACATCTTATATCTTATCAACTTTCAGTTTAGCGAATTTGGTGAATTGGCTCCGGCAGCCGACAGCTTCATTGAATCATCGATAAAAGCGGTTGTTTGGTTTTTAGAAAAGGCTAAATCTGCCGGAATAGAAACAACTATAATAACTAACAGCGCAAATGATAGCTTTCGTGCATCCGGAAAAAGGTATATGAGCGATTTGTCCTATTTGGCGAGACTAAAAAATGAGTGCTCCGAAAGCTTCAGCTCTATGATGGAGAATTTGGATATTTCACCCTATACTGATATTCTCGTATTTACTTCGTTTATAAGTAAAAATATTGCCGATGCCGCAAAGAGATATTGCGCAAAAAGGGACATTGGCGTAAAAAACCTAATGTTTTACTGCAATGCGAGTGACGAGGATATAAAATGCTTGGGCGATGGAAAAATAATTCCGTTAAACAGGTCTTCAAAACTTTTTGTTCCAAAAAAATATGGTGAATAATGAAAAAATTATTGAATATGTTGGCCGTGTTCAGTTATATTTCGCTCGCCATACCGGTAATTCTATACGGTGAACTGAACAGCTTCGGTGAAATAGGTCTGTTTCGTTGTTTTTTTATTTATCTTCCTTTTCTTTCAATTGTTTTTTTCATGGGCGACCGCAGCAAAGTCCTGATTCTAAAGCTCACCCCGACAAAAAACGTGCTTTTCAGGATTGCCGAATTCTTTGCATGCTTATTATCAGCGTCGCTTCCTTTACTGGCGGTTGCGTTTTTCTTTCGTCGTATTTATATCTCCGCTTTCGTGCTCGGAGCTTTGGTTATTTATTTTTACTATATCGGAAAATATTGTCGCGGTCAGGATTTTTATAGTCTCACAAAACCTATAGTGCCGGGTGTCTTATTTGGAATCAGCCTCTATTGCTATGTGGGCTTAGCGCTGTGGGGGGCAGGTGTTTCAGGAAATATAACGCTTCAAAAAATCACACAAGAAATTATAATATTCAATCTGCTGATAAACGGTCTTTTTACCGCTCTTATTTTTAATCAGATAAATATTAGCCGTCTGTTGGAACGACGTGGAAGCTCCATACGGCTTATGCCTAAAAACCTGAGAACTAACAACGCTCTTATTGTGTCTTTTATCTGCGTTTTAATAACGGTTTGCTATGCGTTTCGTGAAAAAATAAGCGCGTTTTTAAGTGCGCTAGCAACACTTTTTTTTTGGTTGGCGGCGATCATAATAAATTTTTTTCAAATACCGAACAACATTGGCGAAAGGCTTGCCGAACCCCCGGAATTTTACGGCCATAAAGGCGCAGGCAGCGCTTGGAATATTGCGCTAAGGGTGCTGTTTACGGCGTTGGCGGTGTATTTGGCCTGGAGGTTCAGAACCAATATCGCAAGCTGGATTTCAGATTTAATAAAACGGCTTGCCAACCGACTAAAAAGGAAAGAAAACAACATTGCAAATACGCCGAAAGAAATTGCATATATTGATTATACCGAAGAGATCATACATTTAAAAACCGCTCAAAACCTACTAAAGCACGACTTAAAAAGCTATAAAAAAGAAAAAAGCCCCGACAAAAAATTAAGGCTTTCCTATAAAATATTTATACGTTGGCTAAAATCTGAAAAAATTGACGTTTTAAGCTCTGACACCGCAAGCGAAAGCATTAAAAAGGGAGAAGCGTTTTATCGTTCTGAGATTTTAAAAATGCAAACCTATAAAGAAAAATACGAAAGCTTGCGTTATGGTGGCATCAACGCCGACCAAGCCGCCGTAAAATTGGCTGACGAGTTAGTCAAGGCAGTAAAAAAAAGTAATTAAAACATCTGCGGCGGGAAGCTGCTTCCAGTGTTTTAACAAGCGTTAGCTGGGGATTGAAAATCACCCGCCGATGGCGTATAGCAAATTAACTTGTAAACAAGCAAAAATAATTACTGTAAAACCGCATGATATTTTGAAGTAAATATGCTTGCGCAGATTATAATCGTTTAACTTCAGATTTACTAAATTTAAAGTTAAACTAGGATTGCAATGTTTGCGAACAGCGCCCGCAACGCGCACGCTGCGAAACCCATTTAACTTTTTAAAAAAACACCAAGTATTTTTTAAAGTTAAATGACTATAACTGCAGCTTTTGCATCATTATTTTTGATGTTTTCTGAGTTAATTAACTAATAGTCAGCATATAAAGTCCTTTAAGGCAACACCTCACAACTCACGCCTATCGGCTTGAAGAGCAAATCACTTATGTATTTTTCGCCAAACTTCGTTAATTTCGCCTTAAATATCAACGAATATTCGCGGCAAAATTGCCTAGTTTGACGAAAAATCTTACTGCGCGCTTTGCACGTCAGAGCTGTGTGTTATTTCCTTAATACTGCGATAAATAGCTAGATGCAAATAATTATCAATTTTCTGCGCTTCCTAGCTCAAGCATCTTGTCAATGCATTTCTTTGCCGCGGCGATATATTCGCTATCCATGACCAACTCAAAAGCGCTGCTTTTATTCTTTTCTATGTCTGAAAGGGTGTTATAAACATCCGGCAGCGACGTAAGCTTCATTTCAGGGCATAAAATTTTTTTGCTTAAAGGATAAAACCGCTTGTCCGGCAGATGATAACTAAGATGTTCTGCGATACTTATCTCGGTTCCGACAATGAATTCGCCGCAGGGCGAAGCCTTAGCGTAATTCATAATCTCCGACGTCGATCCAATAAAGTCAGCTATGTCCGTCACCTCAGGCCTGCACTCGGGGTGAACCAAAAGCTTAGCGAAAGGATAAAGGCGCTTCGCTTTTTCCGCATCGTCAATGCTTGCCCCGTCATGATAGGGACAGCAACCGCTAAAACACTTTATATCCTTTTCGGGCGCCTGTGATGCTACATACCTTCCTAAATTACTGTCCGGGACAAATAGTATCTTTTGTTCCTTTATTTTTTTTATAATTTTCACAGCTGATGAACTGGTCACACAAACATCACTTTGCTTTTTAACATCGGCAGCAGTGTTAATATAACAGACTACCATGCGATCAGGCTCCGATTCACGTATTCTTTTAAGTTCTTCCCCGCTAAGGCAGTCGGCCATAGGGCAGCCCGCTTCACGGTTTGCCAAAAATACGCGTTTATTGGGGTTTAAAATTTTTGCTGTCTCAGCCATAAAATGCACACCGCAAATCAGCATTTTTTTTTCTGCGGTATTAAGAGCGTGCTGCGCCAACATAAACGAGTCTCCGCAATAATCGGCGATTTCGAGTATTTCCTCTCGTTGATAGCTATGTGCTAAAATTGCTGTGTTAGTTTTTAGTTTAAGCGCCGTTATTCTTTTTTGCAATTCGCTTATCATGCATAGCTCCTATAAGACATTATTATTTTAAAAAATTATTTCTATTTGTAAAAATATAACATATTTTTAAATAATTGTCAATATATTATTGATTTTTTTGTTAATATAAGTTATAATGTAATAATAGCATTTTTAAAAAATGATTAAAGTTTATCAAAATATTATTATGTTGCGACAATACCATAATTTGCTATAAAAAGACAAAAAATTACCAAAGGGATAAATGTATTATGCGTTATGTTCCTAGAAATTGTATAAGAGAGGGTTCGCTGTTGGCGCGCCCTGTTTATGGAGAAAATGGAAAAGTTTTGCTTCGCGAAGGCGTTAAGATGTCAAAAACTTATATTAAAAGACTAGCTTTTTACGGAATTCCCGGTGCCTTTATAGAGGATACCATTTCTCTCGACCTTGAGATTAAAAGCGCCGTGACCGAAAAGGTCAAAGCAAGCGCTTTAAGGCAGTTGACCACAGCTTTTAAAAACGCAAATGATGCGACAAGCCACGAAAAAGCAGATGTAAACGCTAAGGCTCTGCTTGAAACAGCCGAACAAATAGTTGAAAATATTATATCCCATAAAGACGTGATGCTAAATCTTTTCGACATTAAAACTTATGATAATTATACTTTTTTTCATTGTTTAAATGTTGCTATATTGTCTATAGCGATCGGAGTAGCATTGGACTACACTCAAAAAGATATGGTAAAGCTTGCTTTTTCCGCGTTGCTGCATGATATAGGAAAAGTATTTATAGACAGTAAAATTATAAACAAAAAGGGAAGGCTCAACCCTGAGGAAATGCTTAAAGTTTTCTGCCACCCTAAAGAGGGGTATGATTACGTAAGAAAGCACTTTTACAGCACGATTTCCTCAGTTACCGCGCGCGGCATATTAGATCATCATGAGAGGATAGACGGGTCCGGATATCCAAACCATCTTATCGGCGATAAGATATCTACATTCGGTAAAATTATTGCCGTAGCTGATGTTTATGACGCTTTAGTGTCTGATCGTCCCTATCGCCAAGCAGTTTTTCCATCTGAGGCTATAGAGTACATAATGGGTAGCTGCGGCACATTTTTTGACATAAAAATAGTTGAAGCCTTTAAACAGAAGATAGTGCCCTTTCCCGTCGGTACATCTGTTGCATTGTCTGACGGAACGGTAGCTCTGGTTATGGAGAACTTCGAGGGTTATTCTCAAAGGCCGACTGTAAAAGTGTTTATGAAAAACAACGAATGGATAGACCCATATATTTTGAATCTAAAGGAAGAGTCTTTTAATATTACAGTTGTGTCAGCAACAGTTGAAGCATAAAAGAAGGATCGGTAAACGATCCTCTTTTTTATGTTCAAATATCTCAGAGGTCGCTTACGGTGCTTTATATAGCAGTTTGCAAAGCGTCCGCTGTCCATCACCTAAATTAGGTGATGGACAGCGGACGCTTTTATAAGATTCATGCACATCAAAACGCAATTTGCTATATTCAGCTAACTTTCACCGTGACCGATGCCTGCTTTCCGGTTGACGTATAAGCCGTTACTTTTGCTTCGCCCTTAGCTTTAAAGCTGATTTTTCCTTTACTAACGGTCGCCACTTTGGTGTCTGAAGACGACCAATATATATAATCCTTGCTAGCGGCAGGAGAAAGGGATGCCTTTATAGTCGCCGAAGCCCCGACTTTTCCGTTGACCGAAGTTTTGTTTAACTTGACTGCAGTGGAATTAGCCGCTGTTAATTTAATAGTTCTCAGGCTGTTTTTAAATGCCAATTTTTCTTTAATGGTATATGTCAACCGGTTTCCGTTAATGAAAATTCCGTAGATGTAGCCTTTGGCGCTTTCAGGTTTAGTCGCTATTTTTTTAGCCTTTCCGGTTGCGGGGTCAAAGCTGTAAACGGAGTTAATGTCATTGAAATATAAAAGTCCGTTGTACTGCGCTATGCTTGCGTATGACCCAGGCCAAGATTTTTTGCTGGTTTTTTCTGTTCCCCAAACATACCAAACACCGTCAAAGGTATAAACTTTTGATTGCTTATTAGTTCTAAAGTCATATTTATATATATTGCTTTTCTTTTTATCTTTAGAATCAATATCGGTATAATACCATGAATCTCCGAATTTAACCAACGGACTCCTGGTGGTTCTCCATAATGCCTTATCGTATTGCGTGTTGGTAGCCTTAGGGTAAGCGTTTTTATTCCAAGTACGCCCGTCGCCCTTAGCGATCTGAGCGTCTGACGCAAGGCAATCCCTATGCGCCGCACGTCCGTAATAATCCATCTTACTGCTTATGGGATCGTCTTTGGTGGTATCCACATGATACCAATCGTTGCCTAGCTTTACAATGTTCCAAGAATGATTCATACTTTCGTTGGTTTCGCGCACAATACGGTTTTCATACCCTCCGTAAGTAAGCAAATATTGGAAGCCGCGCGCATAACCCTGACAGGTAGCCCCATTCTTTACCAAAGCGCCATACCCGTTTTCGTTATAGTCAATATCCGCGTTATAGGCGGTCGCAAGCACCATATAATCATGTAACGTAAGAATCTTTTCGGCATCGGTCATTGAATCGTTAGTTAAAGAGTAGGCCTTTGCGGCAGCCTTTTTCATCTCACTTTTCCTTAACGCAAGGTCGCTTTGTTTACATATATAAGTTATATTATAAATAAACGTTCTGCTGCCAATATTCCCATATGTGCAAGCTATATTAACATAAAACAGATCCTCGTCGTCATAAACTTCCGCCGTGTAGATATCCCTTAAATCAGTCAGCTCAAGGTTGTCTCTTTTTACATAATCAGTAACATCTATCTCAACCTCAAAGTTTAAAAGGTGAGCCTTAATATAGTCCTGAATCGTCTGATCCGTACTATAAGCAGCGGCGCTTGACCGAATAACGCAAAAGCTTAACGCCAAGCTTAATGTTAATATAATTGATATAATTTTCCTTATCATTTTTTATCTGCTCCTAATCTTCTTTTATATAATCAGGGATTACCCATAATTATTTTATTTTTGCCTTGCTTATTGAGCCTGTAGCATCAGGCTTTTGCTTTATCACATAGTTGATCTGCCCATCGTTTATAGTCATACCATAAATATAGCCGTTTGCGTTTTTAGGGGTCAATATTTTTATCACTTTACCGCCTTTTGAATCAAATGCGTAAATTGACTTGCTATCATTAAAATATAACCTTTCGTTATATACGGCAATGCTTGAATAATTCCCGTTCCACCAAGACTTTGTCCGAGAATCTTCCGTGCCCCAAATAAACCAGGTAGAGTTGATTTGATGTATCTTATCAAGCGTATTTTTACTGAAACTATACCGATAAATATCAGCAAACGTTGAATAATAAGGTATATTTTTATCAAAATCCGGTTTTTTAAAATTTTCATCATATGAAGGGCTAGCTTTGTCAAGCATAATGAAGTACCAATAACTGCCAAGCTTTACCATTCCGCTTTCAATTTCTCTTAAAAACAATTTATCATAAGCGGTATTTTTTGCGGCAGGCAAACCATTCGTATCCCAATTACGGTGTTTCATTTCTGATTTTTTTAATGCCGTGTCAGATAACATAAAATGATTATGACTCGCATGTCCGTGCATATCGGTCTTTCCCAACATAACAGGATCATCGCTGGTAACGTCCACATGATACCAATAATTGCCTATTTTAACATAATTCCATGCATGATTCATAGCCCGGCTGTTTAACATAATGCTTTCAATGCCGCAAAGCTTTAAAAGATGGATATATGCCAACGAATATCCTTGACACACCGCAATGCCGTCAACTAACGCGTCATAAGCCGTGCGGCTGTCGTCGGTCGGCTTTTTAATGTCATATTTTACATTAAGTATTAAATAATCATGAAGCGCAAGAGCTTTTTCAAAATCAGACATTGAAGGAGTAACTGCTTTTAGCGCTTTTGACGAAGCCGCGTCAAACAATTTTTTCTTGTTTTTGTAGTCAGTCTTTTTTATGGTATAATCAATACCTTTTAACTTGCATAAGCTCCTGTCTGAAGCAAAGCTTGCCTCTATTTGAGTTGAAACAAAAAAAATCTCAGGATTTTTTTCTAAAACCCCAATAAATTCATTCATACTGGTTTTCATATCCCAATTGTTGTGTCTAACATAATCTGTAATGTCAATTTCAGCTTCAAAATTTTCAAGATGTCGTATAATATATTCATCGAATGTTAAGTTTGTATTTTCGGATGCAACGGCCAAAACGCTAAGGTGTCCCACCGCAATACAGAACGCCAAAGCAAAAGCCGAAATCTTTTTAATCATAAAGCTCATCTCCCATTGATTATTACAAGCTAATTATAACACATAAAAACCTGATTTACAATAGATTTAGATGAATTTTCACCAATTCTTCATTTAAATATTTATTCAAAAATAGCAAAAAATACTAAAAATAAATTATACTATTAAATATTAACACGGTTATAATTTATGGCTTGCCACGGCATTTAATTCATTTCCTGCGATATTTCCCGCCAAAAATTCATAAAAACCCTGGCAGCCTATCATGGCGGCATTGTCACCGCAAAACTCCGGCGCCGGATAATAAAAATCCATATCCAGCATTTTTGCCTTTTGCTCAAGCATGTCACGTAAAAGACTATTCGCGGCAACACCTCCGGCCAGAACAATTTTTTTATATCCATATCGCTCGGCTGCGGATATAAACTTTTCGCTCAAAATACAGCAAACGGTATATTGAAAACTTGCAGCCAACGAAGATATATCAAGCTCTCCATTTCTTTGCTTAATATTGTGAATAAGGTTAATCGCGGCGGTTTTAAGTCCCGAAAAGCTGAAATCATACTTATTTGAGGTTTTTGGAAAGGGAAACTTATATTTTTTAGGATCTCCCCCAAGCGAAGCCTTTTCAATATAAACGCCTCCCGGATAAGGCAGGCCCATCGCCCGGGCCGCCTTATCAAAGGCCTCTCCTGCCGCGTCATCGATAGTTTGCCCAACGGGGTTGAAGTTTGTGTAATCTTTGACCTCAACAATACTGCTGTGCCCTCCTGAAGCAACCAATGCCAAAAAAGGCGGCTCAAGTTTTTTGTGAGTGATGTAATTTGCCGCGACATGCCCTTTTATGTGATGAACGGGAATCAGCGGTTTTCCTATGCCCATCGCTATTCCCTTGGCAAAATTAACACCAACTAACAATGCGCCGATAAGCCCCGGCGCAAAGGTCACGGCAACTGCATCTATCTGTGCAAGCTTAAACCCGGCAATTTTAAGCGCCTGATCACACACGCCAACAATGCTTTCACAGTGCAGGCGCGAAGCCATTTCCGGCACCACTCCCCCATAAAGACTATGTTTGTCAAGCTGTGACGCAACTATGTTAGAAAGCACTAATCTACCATTCTCTAACACCGCGCACGACGTTTCGTCGCATGACGATTCGATTGAAAAAATTTTCATAAATTTCCGCCTATTGCCTCGTTTAAAGCTATAAATTTATCTAAGGACAGCTCCTCTGCCCGCGCGCGCGAGCTTATTCCGCATTTTTCCAATATATCTCGAGCTTTATCTTTTGAAATATGAAATTCTACCGACAGCGGATTTATAATCTGCTTTCTGCGCTGCGAAAAAACTGATTTCACTATCCTGAAAAAACGGATTTTATCAATCTCGTTTAAATTGTATTTCTTGTCTACTATTATTCTTATGACAGTGCTGTCCACATTAGGCGAAGGCATAAATTTCCCGCGGCCTACGCCGAAAAGCTTTTCCGGCGTTCCGTAATATCTAATGGCAATGCTTATTGCCCCGCACTCGCGTGTGCCCGGCAATGCGGTGATCCGATCGGCCGCCTCTTTTTGCACCATGACTGTTATTGACTTAAGCGGCAGATCTTCGTCTAAAAGTCTCATAATGACCGGAGACGTGATATAATAAGGCAAATTGGCACAACAAACAGCGTCAAGGCCCTCAAACCCTGCCGTGATCAGCTCTTTAAGATTTATTGCCATAATGTCGGCATAAATTATTTCAACGTTGTCAAAGCCCGCAAGAGTTTCATCTAAAATAGGTTTAAGTCCTTTATCTATCTCCAATACGATAACTTTTTTATAACGAAGCGCCAATTCTTTTGTTAGCACGCCAATCCCCGCGCCAATTTCAAGCACGCCCGTATTCTCAGGGCTAGTACTTCCCAGTTCAGCTATTTTCGGACATACATGCGGATTTATCAAAAAATTTTGACCGAGCGCTCCGCTAAAAGAAAAACCGTGTTTTTCCATCAGAAATCTTACTGTCCTTATGTCAGTCAGATCCATTTTTATACCATTCTTCCCGAGTAATATCCATATGAATAATATCGTGATAAAGGTTATTAAGATAATAAGCCCCTCGGCGCCGACCGAATTCCCGAAAACCCAACTTTTCATATAAAGCCTTTGCCGTTTTATTAAACGGCAAAACCTTAAGCATAACATTATTAAGATTTAGAACACCGAAACAATATTCTAGCATCAGTTTAAGAGCCTCTCCGCCATATCCCTTTCCCCTGTCTTCAGATTCACCGATAAATATTCCCACCGTCGCCACACGATTTATATGGCAAAGCTCTTCAAGACCCACGTGTCCTACCAAACGGTTGTCTTCAAGGGTCACTATGGAATATTGACAGCCGCCGTTTTCCAGTTCTGACTCTATCCATTTTTTTTCAGAAAATGAACTGTTTTGATAGTGACTAGTGGCTAGATTATCGGTTACCGCCCGATCGTTAAGCCACTTTGTATAACTTTCGACGGTTTTATCATTCGCCGATACCGGAGAAAGAAAAACCTTTTTACCGGTCATTTTTTTGTAGTAACTCATATTTGCCCCGCAGATATAAAATTATTTATATATTTCTATTGTTTGGATTTGTCAAGTTGATTTTTCCCCTTTATTTCGTCTATATCCCAAATATCCTTCAAGAATTACTGCGGCAGCCACCGCGTCTACTGTTTCTCTGCGCTTTTTCCCACGCCGGTTAAGCTCGTTCATGATATTATTCGCGCTAACGGTGGTCGAGCGTTCGTCCCACATGCTTACCGGAACATTTACAAGTTCTCTCAATTTTTCAGCAAACAGCTCACATTTTTGGCTTCTCGGCCCTCGGCTCCCATTCATATTTATTGGATTTCCAACCACAACCTCGCCCGCTTCGTATTCTTTTACGGCAGCCGCAACTTGTTCAGCGCACCGCTCAAATTGCTTTTCGTGTATTACACCCACCGGGCTAGCTATGGTCTCAGTCCTGTCACACACCGCTAAACCCGTATGGCTGTCGCCATA
Organism: Eubacterium sp.; assembly: GCA_031271685.1. GTDB lineage: Bacteria > Bacillota > Clostridia > Oscillospirales > Ruminococcaceae > Ruminiclostridium_E. Next base: position 11,977 of record JAISVH010000055.1, read on the forward strand.
ATCTACCGAAATTATTTTCATAATTATTTATTTTCTCCAAAAAAATTGTCAATATCTTCTGTCGGGACCGGGACCTCGCTTAAAATCTCGTTTACCAACCTGAGGGCTTCTCTTCGTGAACCATATCCCTTAAGGATAAGTCTATGCGCCATGCCAAAGGGCGCAATTGTTTTTATATCATCCGGAGTAACGAAATTTCTACCTTTTATTCCGGCAAAAGCTTGCGCTATACGCTTTACCGCGATAAGCCCACGAGTGCTTAATCCCAGACGGATTTGCTCATGACTTCGAGTTTTTTCGCCTAGCAAAACTATATAATTAAGCAAATCATCTGATATCCTTATTTGTTCTGTTGAATCAGAAGCTTTGATAAGCTCTTCAGGTGTTATTATCGCGGTCAAGTCATCAACGGGATGGTGAAACTTTGATTTTTCCAATATCTCAAACTCCGATCCGGCATCAGGGTATCCTAACGAAAGCTCAATTAGGAAACGATCTAACTGGGCTTCGGGGAGTGGATAAACACCGCCGGTTTCGATAGGGTTTTGCGTGGCCAAAACAACAAACGGAGGAGAAAGCGCAAAGGTTTGCCCATCTATGGTCACCTGGCGTTCCCCCATACATTCAAGCAAGGCCGACTGAGTTCTTGGGGTGGCTCGATTTATTTCATCGCCCAAAAGTATATTGGTGAATACGGCACCTTTTTTAAGGGAAAAATCGCCGGTTTTAAAATTATAAATATGGACTCCGGTGATATCGCCTGGTAGCAGGTCAGGCGTAAACTGGATGCGCTTGAACTCACAGCTCACGCTTTTTGCGATTGCCTTTGCCAACACCGTTTTGCCGGTTCCCGGCATATCTTCAATAAGTATATGACCCTTGGCTAGTATCGCCGATATGATAATGTCCAATTCGCCGTCTTTACCTGTTATAACTTTTTTTAAATTGCTTTTTAGCTTGTCATAAACATTTTTTATCATGTCAGTCATTATAATATCTTTTGTAATTTACTAATTCGTCCAACAATTTGGGGAGCTTTTCGGCTATTTCCCTGTCAGAAAACTGACACGTGCCAACGGCCTTGTGTCCGCCACCGCCGTATTTAAGCATAAGCCTTCCTACATTTACTTTGCTTGTTCGGTTAATTATAGAATAGCCAACCGCAACGGAACAGCCCTGTCCCCCCTTTCCACTAACTATCCAAGCGGAAATATTCTGGTCGGGGTAAAGGCTGTAAATCAAAAAACGGTTACCGGTATAAATTGTTTCGGCTCCTCTTAGGTCAGTTATGACAACATCTCCGTCGATCCGAGTGTGTTCGGACACCATTTGCTTAAATAAGGTCGTTTGTTCGTTGTAAAGATCTATTCTCTCCAAGATATCCGGCATTGCGAGTATCTCTTTCGTGGTCATAGTACGGCAGCAAACAAGCAGCTTTTCCATCAACTGATAATTGCTGATGGTAAAATCACGAAAACGACCCAAACCCGTACGGGGATCCATTAAAAATCCTACTAAAACCCAGCCCGTTGGGCTTAAAATCTCCTCACGGGTAAGGTTTCCGGAATCGACCTTATCCACTGCCTCCATAAGATCGTCAAATTGGGGAAAACGCTCGCGCCCTCCGTAATATTCGTAGATTATACGGGCACAGCTTGGGGTGTTTCGGCTTTCACCCTTGTATTCACCCACTAAAGAAAGTCGCTCTGACTCGCTTGAATGATGGTCAAACCATAAACCGCAGCCAGGAACATAAGGAACATTGGCCAACACATCGTTTTCAGTGACCGGAACCAATCCGTCTTGAATATCCTTTGGATGGGCGAAAGTGTACTCGCTCACAACCCCAGCCTCAAGCAAAAGCGCGCCGCAAGCCAAACCGTCAAAATCTGATCGGGTAATAAGCCGCATGTTTTTATCCCCCTTTTCTTTTATCTTTATATGATTTAATAATGTATAGTATATCATAAACAAAGCGTAAATGCAACAATCGTATTTATAAAATTCAAACATCTGCGGCGGAGCCGCTTCCGGCGTTTTAACAAGCGTCAGCGGTGGATTGAAAATCACCAACCGCCTAAGAGACGGGGGACATCACCACGGTTATAGTTATCAGCTATACGTTTGTAAGTACTGCCATCATTTTTATAAGTCTTTTAAAAGTTTTTTGGGATAACACGGAATGCTTATACAGCGCAATGACATATGCCGATAAGACTGCATATTCTTCAGTGTTTGGCTCTTCTTTGCTGAATTCAAGCTTTTCCATTATTTCCGCCGTCCTTTTTGCGCCGGCAGTATAAAAAAGCTCGATTTTTCCGTCAACCCGATCCGCAAAATCCAACGGCAACTCTGACGAAAACGGAATAAGACCTTCTGCTCTCCAAAGCGACGATATGAAGGCGGACGCTTTTTTGGCAGAGCTGAGATTTTTAATATTTTTAAAGTTTTTGAGCAGTCTATTTTCTTTTTTATATAAAGATATTATATATAACGCTAAAACTACAACAAGCAGCAAACAAAACACTATTAACACGAAAACAAACATCGTTTTTAAATCAAATGCCGTATTTTCGTCAACGATTTCGGCGCTTCGCTCGTCAGTATCCATTTCATCAGGTTGTTCAGAATCAGGCAATTCAGGCTCAGAGGTTTCAAAAGGCTCTGCCGCCGCAGAAGACGATAACGAGGCCCGTTCCGCCTCTAAAAACACATCTTCGGTTATAGGAGGCGTAGGATCAAACGGAACCCAACCTAAGTTTTTAAAATAAACCTCAACCCAAGCGTGGAGATCTCTCTCTGTCACAATATGCTGATAATACCCGTCGCTTGTTACGGTTCCGGAACCGTCGACGGCATAGCCTGTAACATATCGAGCCGGTATGCCCTCGCTTCTCAGGTATAGCGTAAGCGCCGTAGCGTAAAGCGCGCAATGCCCAGACTTCGTTTCATATAAAAAATTACCTAGCATTGTATTTTCTCCTGAAATATTGTCAGTGACCAGCGAATATTTATAACCGCTGCGAAAATATTGCGCCGCAGAATTTACAAGAGAAAAATTGTCACGCACATCGCCTGAAATTTTCTGTTCAGACCCTTCCGACTTTCTTATTTCAATTTCTCCAATTTCCGTATTAATTTCAGCTTCATAATATTTTAAACTCGCATTAATCTCCTGTTTTAGTCTTTCAATATTTGCTTTTTCAGAAGAGGGAACCCCTGTATATATTCTGCCGATAAGTTCTTCATATTTATTTTTATTATTAAGATATTCACTAACGGTCATATCGAGATATTCAAAAGATGTGACCGCCATAAAGCCACTGAATTCAGTCACTAGAGATTTGTCGTAAGGGTCGCCCGGGTCCGCGTATTCACTTCTTAAATGATCGTTTAAATAGGTTAGCTCTCTGCCGAAACTCGGGTTAGATTTTCTTAGGTTAAACGTTTGAAAAAAGTCGTTTTTCATGGCCCGTTTTGAACGTAATACGGTGTCAAGATTATATATTATCGAATCATTTGTTTTGAAATCGGGTTGATACCCGCCGGCTGTAGTGAATATGACTTTGGTATTGAGCAGATATTCCAGATCAACATTTTCGGTAAAAACATATTTTTCTTAAGTATCGCCCTCAAAACATGCCCTCATACGCTGAGCAAAAAACATATACTCCATCTCAGGATAATAGCCTTTGATAAGTTGGTTTAATTCGCTTATATCTTCGGTTTTAGAGTTGGTAGTCCATCCGCGTGCCGCAGAGTTATAATCTAAGCTAATACCTCCTCTTAAATAAAGAGGGTCGGTATTACTTTGCCTTTTAACGGAAAGAACCGGACGATTTCCCGTTGGCGGAGCATTTAAATGAATAAAATTTGAAATCTCCCCCGAATTTCCAAATGAAAAATATCCGTTATCCTGAAGACCTTTTCCTAAATCCAATAGCGACGGAAGATTTGCCGCGGCATTGACTAACTCCTGCTGTATCTGGTAGATGAAACGGCTTGCCTTTGAATTTTCACCGGTAGCTAACGACTCTCCCGCAAAAACTGCAGCAACGCAGATAAGGGAGGTCAGCAACCCTTGAACCCCGTGGTTGCCGGCATAAGGTATCCCGCCGATTATCTGCCGCATTACTCCGGATTTAACGGCTTTAGGCTTTGATATTAGAGTGGATTCATGCGACACCCAAATACAGTACAAGCCGGCCATAGCTGAAAACAACAGGTAATACCCAAAACTGAAAACTGCGGTTTCAGATATAAATGCAGGTATCAGCAACAAGATAGAAGTTATCAGGATCGTTCCGATAAATTTTACCCGGCTGCTTAAGGCATAGATAAAACAAACAATCAAAAAAAGACAAAACGCCCCTGCTATAACATAGTCCGCTCTTATCTGTGACTGCTTTAAAGTGGCGAATTGCGAAGTATAAAGCAACCTGCTGTCTAACCTATAAGTGAAAAAATTATAAAAATGACCGACATATAAAAGCAGCTTATCTTTGTCTAAAAAAGCTGAGCATAACACAGCTAATACAGGAATAGCAAAGCGAAGTTTAAGAAAAATAAAAAAAACAAATAATCCGGCGGTGCATAAAGTGCAAAACAAGGCTAATTGATATTCATCAACCGGAATGCGATAGGTCGTGGCAAAAATTAAACAAGTTCCGAAAGCGGCAAGACAAAGCAAAGCCGCCCTAATTGCCGCTTGAAAAAACGGATTAGGAGCTTGCCCTGAATTTTTTATTTCGATCGTGGGTATTCCCTGTTTTAAATCTTTTTTTATATTTGATTTCATATATCCAAGGAAGCCCCCAAAAATATTTCATGCCCGTCAAGATCTATTATCCTCATTCTCGCTCCAGTTTTTGTGCGCATATATTCATAAAGCGAGTCGTCGGTTTGAAAGCCGCCTAAGGTTATCACGGTAACGTTTTTACGCGAAATAAACCCTATATGCCTATACATTTCGATAAAGTCCTCGTTTAGCTTAGGCAAGATGAAATAAATAGATTTTTCCCCGACAGAAGCGGCCCCTAATCCGGCTTCTTTTTTAAATAAAAAGACAAGATCTGAAAAGGTTCCCGGGCAGCTCTCCGCCGGAAGCAGAGAAAGACTATATAAAAGACGTGAGTAATGCTCTGTTGAGCTTACTTCAAAGCTTTCGCACATTTTAGTGCGGCTATCACACCAAAAATTTTCGGATCTATTGTTTTCAGTAACGATTCGCTTATTTATCGCAAGCATAGTTTCGATGACCGCGTCGGTAACCTCCATGGCAGCCTTTTCGTCTTTAAAATCATAGCTGAAATCAGCGAAAATCACCGTGCTATGGTTAAGAGGCTGCTCCAACTCTTTTGAAATAAGCTCGTCTTGTTTTGCCGACAGCTTCCAATGAATTTGCTTTAGAGTGTCTCCGCTGCGGTATTCGCGAAGCGATGAAAAAACCGCATTATTAAAACTGCCGGAAGCCTTGGACGTGCTGTTGGAGTCGTCTTCATTTAACTCTCCAGAAGTTAAAAATCCGCTCTCGCGCGGAATTACCACAATATCAAAAATCTTGTTAACCCGTCGTTTGATTCTGAAAAGACCCAGCAAATCCTGTATGTCAAAATAGGTACAGCCTATCATATACTGTCCCCTATAGGGCAATACGAACGGAAGGGAAAAACTAACGCTGCCGCATGCCGGAGATGATAAAATCAAGGCTCCTTCATTGATGTTCAGTCCAGATTTTATTTGAAATCTGCCGTGTAACTTTATAGCGGGCGGAGAAATCAAAAACCTATTGGTCACCTTAAAGCTGAGTTTACCCGGCTCACGCTTGCGAAGCACCGTTTCTCCGCATTTGACCTCTACTTTAATAGAAACACAGTGAATAATCAAAATCAAAAAGCTTAGAGCCGGCAAAACTGTCATTGTAATAAACAAAATTAGAGTTAGCCCGCCCTGATAGGCAAAGACAAATATTCCCACTATAAAGTATAAAGTCAAATAAAATATTCTGTATTCACGCATGTTATTTCTTTCTGTGTGGGGGACTTATAGAATTGAGTATACCTCTCAGGATGTCACTCGGCGAATTGCGCTTTACCTTCGCGTCCTGAGTCAGCTGTATCCTATGTCCTAATACCGGGAGCAGCATAGAAGCTACATCTTCAGGGGTGACATACAGCCTGCCATCTAAAAAAGCGTTTGCCTGAGCGGCCCGCATAAGCATAAGGCTAGAGCGCGGGCTTCCCCCTAGCTCAATAAGGGGGTGATCCCTTGTCACGCTAACTAGCTCTACGATGTATTTATAAATAACATCTTCTATATTTATATCTCTTACAAGCCTTATAATGTTTTGAATATCCTGTTGGTTGCAAACCGGTTGCACACTATCTATTGGATTTTCGTTCTGTCTGCTGCTGATTATCTCCATCTCCTCGCGAAGCGTAGGATAACCTATCGAGATTTTTATAAGAAAACGATCCAACTGTGCTTCCGGCAATGGAAAAGTCCCCACAAACCCGGTTTCATTTTGAGTGGCTATTACCATAAACGGGTCAGGTAATTGATAGGTTTTATTGTCCACCGAAACTCGCCGCTCCTCCATGGCCTCCAATAGGGCGGACTGGGTTTTTGGCGACGTTCGATTGATCTCGTCAGCAAGAAGTATATTGCACATAACAAAACCATGCTTATATTCAAATTCGCTTTTTTCTTTATTATAAATCGTAAATCCGGTAATATCAGACGCCATTACGTCCGGAGTGAATTGCGCGCGCTTCCAAACTAAACCCGTTGCTTTTCCAAGCGCGGTAGCAAGAGTGGTTTTTCCAACGCCGGGCACGTCTTCGATAAGCACATGTCCGCCTGCCAACAACGCCAGAACCATCATGGTTACAGCGGTTCTTTTTCCTACTATTACCTTCTCGACTTCATCAGATATCGCTTTTGTCTTTTTATACAGTCCGTTTATAGTTTTATTTTCCATATGGTTCTTATGATCCCTTTAACAGATTTGATGTATAAGCGGTTTTACAGAAATTATCCAAACATCTGTGATGGAGACGCTTCCAGTGTTTTAACAAGCGTCAGCGGAGGGGGGAATATGCGGTTATAATTTGCTATGCTCTTTAAATCAGATTAACTGTGCATCCCGCGTTTTTGATTATCCCGTCTATTTCTAATTCAAGTATTGCCTCATTTAAAGCATCTGTTTTTAATCCGCTGTTTTCAATTAAAAAATCTGCTGTCCGCGCTCCGTTTTTTAAAAGATTATAAACGATCTTTTGATTTTCCGTGAGATTCGCCTTAATATCAAATCTCTCGCTATACGTGTCATGCGCGGGTCTTTCCGACTCACGACGGGTCGATTTAAATCCGGTCAAAGCCGCCGGCTTTTCTTTCATATAATAGTTGTTTAAAATATCCTTATATCCAAAAACCGGTATCGCACCATCGCGAAGATAAGGGATAACGCCGGAATATCTTTTGTCAAATATGTTGGCGGGCGGTATGCAAAATAAATCTCTATCTTGATCAATAGCGTGATTAGCGGTGAGCATACAACCGCTTTGCTCATCCGCCTCAATTATCAGAACTCCGTTAGATAAGCCGGACAAAATCCTATTCCTTTTTTGAAAATACCAGCCTTCGGCTCTAGCGCCGGGTAACTGTTCAGTTATTAGAACTCCGCCGCGCTTAACAATCTCTTCACGAAAGGCTTTGCTTTTTGAAGGATAATCCACATCGAAACCGCATGCCAATATCCCGGCAGTGTGTCCTCCGTTTTCGAGCGCACTTGTATGCGCCGCCTTATCTAGGCCCACCGCCATGCCGCTTATCACCAATATCCCGCTGCGAGACAGCCCGGCGCAAATATCTTCGACGACTTTGTAGCTATACTCGCTTGGTTCTCTTGTACCTATTACCGCTATGCAAAGTTTTTCGGAAAGGCTTTTTATATCTCCCCTAACAAATATACAAAGAGGCGGGTTGTAAATATTTTTAAGCTGTCCGGGGTAACTTTCATCGTCAAAAGTAACGATCCTATACCCGTATTCTTCGGTTCTTTTAATTATCTCTTCGGATTTTTCAAGGGTCGCGGATTTATAGGCTTTCTTTTCGCCGTCCTTTAAGAAATGCAGGTTGCTGCCCATAACTCCGTTATAGGCGTTATGGGCTGAACCGAAATGCCTTAACAACTTTATGCTGCGCGGATTGGCTACCCCCATAAACTGGAGTATCCACAGGTAATACTTAAGCATTTACGATTTTCCTTTACCCCTTATGTCAATACGTCTTATTTTCCCGCTTATGGTTTTGGGCAGCTCGTTGACAAACTCAATAAAACGTGGTTTCTTATATGGAGCTGTATTGGCCGCGACATGCTCTTCAAGCTCTTTTTTCAACTCCTCGCTTGCTTCATAACCCTTTGCCAAAACAACGGTTGCCTTGACTACCTGTCCTCGGGTCGGATCCGGCTCTCCGGTCACGGCGCATTCCAAAACGGAAGGATGTGTAATAAGCACGCTCTCCACCTCAAACGGACCAATACGATAGCCCGAAGATTTTATTATATCGTCGTTTCTCCCGACATACCAATAATAACCGTCTTCATCGGCCCATGCGGTGTCTCCTGTATGATAAATCCCGTTTTTCCAAATATTCTCTGTCATTTCAGAATTCATGTAATATCCGTCAAACAGGCCATCGTCACCGTATTGAGCTTTTACAACTATCTCACCTGTTTCTCCGACTGGGACGCTAATGCCGTTTTCATCAACAATATCAATTTTATACATAGGGGTAGGCTTTCCCATTGAACCAGGTTTGGGATTCATTCCGGGAAAGTTGGCGGTAAGCAAAGTCACTTCGGTTTGTCCGAAACCCTCCATTAATTTTATTCCGGTCTGCTTTAACCACTGCTCATAAACCTCGGGGTTAAGAGCCTCGCCGGCAATAGTGCAATATTTTAAATGATATAGATCGTATCCGTTTAGTCCTTCTTTGATAAAAAACCTGAACAGAGTCGGCGGCGCGCAAAAACTGCTCACCTTATATTTTTCTATTATCTTAAGCATTTCTGACGGCACAAAACGGTCGTAATCATAAACGAACACGGTAGCGCCTAATATCATCTGTCCATAAAGCTTACCCCAGGCCGCCTTTGCCCAACCGGTATCGGCAACAGTGAGATGTATGCTTTCAGGATTTATATTATGCCAAGTAGCGGTTTGAACATGCCAAAGAGCGTAACGATAGCTGTGAGACACCATTTTTGGATATCCGGTAGTGCCGGAGGTGAAATACAAAAGCATCATATCGCGGTCAGAGGTTTGAATACGGTCAAGAAAATAAGGTTGACTTTCTATTTCCGCGTCAAAATCTACCCAACCTTCTTTTCTGACATCGCCGCGGTTTGCCACAAAACGGTTTTTTAATACTCCGCCCATTTCTTTATTTGCCGCATCTACGTTTTCAAGGATTTCAGGATTCACTCCAGTTGCTACTATCCCCGTCACCCCCGCATTTTCAAAACGATAAATATAATCCTTAGCAGTGAGCATATGCGTCGCCGGAATGGCAACCGCACCAATTTTTGCGAGACCCAATACCGCAAACCAGTATTGATAATTTCTTTTTAAAACAAGCATAATCTTGTCGCCTTTTTTTATGCCGCTTTTCAGGAAAAGATTTGCGGTTCTTCCAGAATATTCAGACAAATCAGAAAAAGTAAAAACGCGCTCGTTTCCGTTAACATCTGTCCAAATCAAAGCTCTCCTGTCCGGTTCAAGCTCAGCGTATTTATCAATAATGTCATAACTAAAATTAAAATTTTCGGGACAGCTGAAAGAAATAGAATTTATCACCCCTTCTCCGTCATGTCCAATATCCACATATTTTTTATAATAATCAGCCACTCTTCCCATTTTGCTCTCTCCTATATTAAAATTGCGAGAAACACGCAGTCTTCCCCGCCGGTCGCTATCATACCATGCGGGTTGCCGCTGTCATAATAAACGCAGTCGCCCGGCTCAAGTATTTCAGTGTGTGCGCCGTCTTTGCCAATCGAAAATTTTAGTTTTCCCGAAATTATATAGTCCATTTCCTGGCCGTCGTGCGCGGACAGATGAACAGCTCTTGACTGCTCATCCTCAATATAAGGCGCGGTTACCACCAATGGCTCGATTTTTTTGTTTTTAAACAGGTAAGCTATGTGCTGATAAGAAAACCCCGAACGCCTTTCAATAGGCAGCCCTTGTCCATTTTTTATCACCGCAAATTTTTGCAGCTTAGGCTCGCTGCCGGTGAGCAGTTCGATTAGGTCAACCTTAAGAGCCGTAGCGCACTCGTTTAAAAATGAAAGCGAAAAATCCTGTTCTCCATTTTCTAGGCGGATATATTCATCAATCGGGGTTTTGGTTTTTTCTGCCATCTGTTTCTCACTCATTTCAAGGAATTCGCGGGCAGATTTAAGCCTTAACGAAACTTCTTTGATATCATATGTCATTTTTGGATTCCTTTCTTATCTTATTTAGCATTAAGACATGCCTATTTTTTTGCGCGTAAAGCATTTTTGGCTCGTTTGATTTCTGTCAATTGTCGGGTCAAAAGTTCTTCGGTTTCACCGAACATCTTGTCCACATGATCATTTGCGATATGGCGCAAGTCTTTTGACCGGTTCTGCGCGTCATTCATTATTTCCTGAGCCTTTTGCTGGGCTAGCCTTGTTATCTCCTGCTGTGAAACAATAACGCCCGCTCTTTCTTCAGCTTTTTTGATTATTGCGTTCGCCTCGCCGGACGCGTCGTTTATAATCATTTTTCGATCACTCACCAATTTTTGAGCCTGCTTTATTTCACCGGGCAGACTAAGCCTTATTTCATCCACCAAATTGCGAAGATTGTCAACATTTACCAAACTTTTCCCGCCGGTTAAGGGCATCTGCACCGCTTTGTCAAGCTCATCGTCCATAAACTCTAATACTTCTTCTATGTTCACCCTTTTTGCCTTCCTTTCAAATATTCAAACATCTGCGGCGGAGCCGCTTCCAGTGTTTTATAGTAAATTAACTTGAAAACAAGCAAAAACAATTTACGCAAAACCGCATGGTATTTTGCAGTAAATCCGCTTGTGCAAATTATCCTCGTTTAACTTTAAATTTATCAAATTTAAAGTTAAACGAGGATTGCGCTGCTTGCGAACAGCGCTCGCGACGCGCACGCTGCGGAACCCATTTAACTTAAGGCAACACCCGCACGACTCACGCTTAACGGCCTTGCAGTCTACTGTTTATGTCGTCCAAAATCACTTCCGGCACAAACGCACTTATATCACCGCCGAACATAGCGATTTGCTTTACCATGCTTGAAGATAAAAAAGTGCTTGCCGCATCTGCGGCTAAAAATACCGTTTCGGCCTTGTAAAACATATCTTTGTTTACTAATGCCATCTGAAACTCATACTCAAAATCAGACATAGCGCGAAGGCCCTTTACTATAACGTCAGCATTTTTTTCTTGAAAATAATCTATTAGTAATCCCCCGAAAACATCCACCGAAACATTGGTGATTTTTTTCGTAACTCTCAGCAAAAAGTCCTTGCGCTCCTCAATCGAAAAGGACGCCGGCTTTAACGGATTTATCGAAATAAGCACCGTCACCTTGTCAAAAAGCGCCGCCGCTCGTTTTATTATATCAACGTGCCCAAAAGTAACTGGATCAAAGCTGCCCGGATATATCGCCGTCTTCATTAATCTCTGTTCTCCTGTATATAGTTATCTCTGTTTTTCCCTTTTTATAAGTTTTATATATTGAAAACCCGTTCTCATGCTCCGGTAATTTTAATCCTTTCTCATGTTCACAGACGATAACTCCTATTTCCGACATTTTTTCGGTTAGCAGCGGAAGAGTTTTTTGAATAAGCTTAAGTTCGTAAGGCGGATCTAAAAAAGCCAAGTCAAATACCTCAGATGTATTTTTTAAAAAAGTCATATTAGGCTGATAAAAAATTTCAGCTTTATTTGAAGATCCGGTTTTTTCGACATTGTAACCGGTTATATCGATGCTTTTTTTATCATTGTCAACAAAAACAACTTTTTTCGCGCCGCGGCTCAGCGCTTCAACTCCCAACTGTCCTGAACCTGAAAACAAGTCCAGCACCACCCTTCCCTCTATCTCGAACTGCACTGCACTGAACATCGCTTCTTTAACCGCGTCCGCCGTAGGACGAAAGTCGAGACCGTCTGGAGACTTGAGCTTGTACCCGCGCGCGCTGCCTGTTATAACCCTCATAGATTTTCCTTTATAAATAAAAATAATTCTTCCGCTTTTTCCATGCTGATTTTGGCGATATCCATAAGCTCGCCGGCAGTTGCTTCTTTTAGCTTTTGCTTGGTTTTAAAATGTTTTATAAGCGATATCGCTTTTCGTTCGCCTATTCCTTTGACTTTAGTTAGTTGAAGCTCATAAGTCTTCTTTTTGTGGGTTCCACGCTGAAATTGTATTGAAAAACGATGGACCTCATCCTGTATCGCAGTGAGCAGAGCAAATACCTGCCTGTCCAAACCAATCCGCAACTCGCCGCCATCGCCTGTCAACGCACGGGTATGATGCCTTTCATCCTTTACAAGACCGTAAACCGGTATATCCAAAATACCTAACTCGCCCAAAACAGCTTTTATAGCCCTTACGTGACCTTTACCTCCGTCAAGAAATATTAAATCCGGCTTTTTTGAAAAGCTCCCGTCTCCATTAAGAAAACGCATAAACCTACGGCGCACCATTTCGCTCATAGACGCGTAGTCATCCTGCCCTGCAACATCTTTTACCGTGAATTTTCGATAACCCGCTTTGAACGGCTTGCCGTTTTTATATACTATCATGCCGCCAACCTTAAAACTCTCTCCTAAATTTGAGATATCATAGCTTTCAATATGCAAAGGCATTTTTGAAAGGCCCAACACCTGTGCCAGTTTTTCAAGCGCCGCCATTTCTTTTGCCGTTCTGCCAGACTTAACTGCCAAATACTCTGCGGCGTTGCTTTGCGCTAAAGTGATTTGAGCCAAACCTTCGCCGCGCTTAGGAGTCAATATTGATATCTTTTTTTTAAATTTAGATTTAAAATATTCTTCGAGCAGCTCCCGATCAGACAACTCATAATCAATGCACACTTCGCGCGGCATTTCGTCTGAACGATCATAATATTCCAACAAAAATTCATACCGCATCTGTTCGGGTTCATACTCGTCGCCCAAAAAATAATTCTCTTTATCTATTATACGACCGTCGCGGTATTTTATTATCGCTACACTGGCCAAAGCCGAACTTTGAGCAAAACCGACAACGTCATACCCGATAGTCTTAGATGATTCGATCCTTTGCAAAGTCTCTGATCTTTTGATAGCCTTTATTTGATCACGGATACGCGCCGCTCTCTCGAACTGAAGGTTTTCAGAAGAATTTTCCATATCTGCGGTGAGTTCTTCAATGCTTTTTCGACTGCCCGCTTTTATGTATTCTACTGCGGCGTTGATCTGGGACAAATACTCTTCGGCACAAATGTTCCCAAGGCAAACACCCATACACTTTTTTATGTAAAAGTTAAGACAAGGACGCTCTTTTCCAAAATCTCGAGGAAAAATGCGGCTGCAAGTGGGGAGCATAAAAATTCGATTAGCTTCTTCAGCGGTTTGTTTTACGGTGAAGCTACTGGCAAACGGCCCTATATACGAAGCTGTTTTATCATTATTATCAAAGCTGTGAACTATGCGAGGATATTTGTCGGCTGTAATTTTAAAATAATTAAGTCCTTTGTCGTCTTTGAGCAAAATATTATATTTTGGTTGGTATTGCTTGATCAGCCTCGCCTCTAATATTAACGCGTCCAATTCGCTATCCGTAATAATGAAATCAAAATCGTTTATGTTTTCAACCAGTTTAAATGTTTTTTCATTATGCTTGAAGATATTTTGAAAATAACTGCTCACCCTGTTTTTAAGGGCTTTCGCTTTGCCAATATATAAGATTTTACCATCAAAGCCTCTCATTTGATAGACGCCGGGCCTAAGCGGCAGCCGCCCCGCTTTATCTCGAAGAAAGGGGAGTCTTTCGTTCATAAGGCCACCTCTATGCCAATAAATATTTATTAATTATTTCTCTATATACCCATTCAAACATCCGCGGCGAAACCGCTTCCAGTGTTTTAACAAGCGTTGCGGAGAATTAAAAATCACCCGCCGCTGACGTATAGTAGATTAACTTGAAAACAGATCAAAAAATTTTTTGCTTGATTTTTTTGACTATTTTTAAATTTGAGATAAGTATAAAACGTTCCGCGTTTATTTTATCATATATTAACGAGGTTGTCAACTTTTAGTAAAAAGCCCGGTTGAAACATCAACCGGGCTTTTTAAATGCTTAAAACTTTAATACTAAACTGCCGTACGCGCTAATGACAAATTGTTTGGATCCGCATAATTCATAAACCGTTGGTAAACTTCTATGCCTTTATTTTGGGCAGGAGTCAACTTAATCGGCTCATACCTTTCCTGAAGCTCGTCAGAAGAACTTACAGTTGCGCTTTCCCTGTTTTGCTCACCAATCTTCTCCAAAGCCTCGCTTGAATAATTAGCGAACCGCTCAATCACATTTCCGGAATCCATGCCAACCGCTTCACGCACAGCGGCGTCAGGCTGAACAACCGTGCGGTCGATTCCCTCGGCGGCTGCTGAAGCAACATTTTCACTTATCCTTGCCGCATAACCAACGCTGTCGCGCAAACCTAAAATCCCAGCGGCAAGCCGCTCCTCAAGACGGGTCCTTTGAAGATTTTCTCGAGTTTCCCTTGCGATTTCAGCGAAATCCGGCGGATCCGGCATTGGTATTTCGCTTTCTTTAATAAGCTTTATCGCTTTAAAATCAGGTTTTTCTTCAGCAGCTTCAATCCGTTCCTGCAAGGAGCCTTGTAAATTTCTATCTGTGGCCTGTCCGCTCCTTATTTCTTCAAAACTAAAATCAACACGGTCAAACTTTTTGCCCTCAGGCGCACCATAAACAACACGCTCACGATCTGCGATATTAAGCCTGGATGCATCTTCAGTCACAGGTTTTTCAATTCGGTTCGGTTTTACGGCGGAGACACTGTTAAATGCCATAAGTCCGCCCAAAGCGCCGATTGGGTCGATAGCCATTTCTTACCCTCCTCTCTATTAGTATAGTTAACATAATACAAATTGTCTCAAATCAAGAGACACTTCTACATATACATTATAATACATAGTATCCAGCAAAATGTTAATTTATTGTGAATAAACTGTAAATTTTACATTATTTTACTCGTAAATGCGAGAATATTACAAAAAAATAAATTAACAATATTTTTATATGAATCCTCTCTATATGAAAATATTGAAAAACGTAAAAGTTTAATATAGCAAATTGCGTTTTTATTGAAATTAATCCCACAAAAACGCTCGCCACCGATGGCGTCGCACCGCGCTTTGCGCGGTGTTATAGCAGTTTGACTCATAGTCAATAAAAAGTCAAGTTACTATATTACATGCGGTTTTGCGTAAATTATTTTTGTTTTTTTCAAGTCAATTTACTATAAAACACCGGAAGCGCTCCACCGCAGATGTTTGAACAATGCTATAAAAGTTTTATATTAGAGAACAATATAAATTAGGGAGACTTTTATGCGAATTACAAATAAAGAATATGCAAAAATAGTAAAACGCCGCTCGCCTAATACGAAAACCGCAGTTACCACTGCTAAAGCTTTTATAATAGGAGGCTTTATCTGCGTTATCGGACAAGCGTTTAACAATCTTTACAAACATTTAGGCGCGGATGTTAAAACAACCGGAACGTTAACTTCAATCACGCTTATTTTCATTTCTGCGCTTTTGACAGTTTTTAAGGCGTACGACCGAATTGCTAGCCACGGCGGAGCAGGAACGCTCGTTCCAATAACCGGATTTTCAAATGCGGTCGTGTCGTCCGGTATTGAATATAAAACTGAAGGATATATTATGGGGATCGGGGCAAAAATGTTTACGATAGCGGGACCGGTTATTGTATATGGCGTGCTGACTTCGGTGCTTTACGGCATAATACTGTTTATCGCGCAAAGCTATAATTAATAAACCGTAAACAAACTTTTGGAAAAAGTTTGGCGGTTTATATAGTTGCCATCTGTTTCGGGTATAGCTGTATACGACGAGAAGCAGGGCATTTGAGCAAATAAACTATCTGAGTGGCTTTGCCGCTTGGTTACAATAGTCTATTTTCGTATTAATAATTAAAAATTTTGGAGTATCTATGAGTTTGTTTTTAAGTAAAGGCACAATCGAACTGAAAAGCGCTCCTTCAATTAAATCATATGCGGCAACAGTTGGAAAAAAAGAGGGAGACGGTCCTCTTGCCGATTACTTTGACCACATTGCCGAAGATGTTACTATGGGCGAAAAAAGCTGGGAAAAATCTGAGAGCCTGCTGCAGCAAAGTGCCCTAAGAATTGCCCTTGAAAAAGGAAATCTGTCTGAAAGAGATATAAGCTTTATCTTTGCGGGGGACCTTCTGAACCAATGCACCAGCTCTTCATACGGGCTGCGTGATTATAATTTCCCTTATATAGGAATTTATGGCGCTTGCTCAAACATGGCCGAAAGCTTAGCTTTGGCGGGAATATTTATTGACAACGGAATAGGAGACAACGCCGCCGCCATCACTTCATCTCATTTTTGCTCGGCCGAAAGGCAGTATCGTTTCCCGCTTAACTATGGAGCGGTGCGCTCACCGACCTCTCAATGGACCGTCACCGGAGCCGGATGCGCGATAGTTTCCTCTCACTGGCAGCCGCCATATATAAAATTTATAACCTTTGGGTCAATAACGGATATGGGTATAAAGGATGCCAACAATATGGGAGCGGCAATGGCAGGCGCAGCATATGAAACAATAAGCGCTCACTTGGCTAATACCAATAAAAACATTAATAATTTCGATTTAATAATTACCGGCGACTTAGGGAAAATAGGAAGCGACTTGCTTTATGATTTATTTAAAAGGAATAAAGTAGATATTAAGCATAAACATAAAGACTGCGGCACGATGATATTTGATACAGAAAATCAAAAAGTAAACGCAGGCGGCAGCGGCTGCGGCTGCAGCGCCAGTGTGCTGTGCGGATATATACTGCGAGAGCTTGCTCATAGCAGAATTAAAAACGTGCTTTTCGTCGCAACGGGCGCGCTTTTGTCTCCCACCATGACTCAGCAAGGCGAAAGCATACCGGGCATAGCCCACGCGTTGCATCTGTCGGCGCAATAGACAGCTTTGTCAGTCGACTTATACAAAATAAGAAGCCGCATAATTATAACAACGTTCATGCCCCCTTCCTCTTAGGCGGCGGGCTGTAAAACACCTGAAGCGATTCCTCCGCAGACGTTTGAAAAAAGGAGAAGGAAATATGGAATATTTATGGGCTTTTGTTATCGGAGGGCTTTGGTGCGCAATCGGACAGCTTTTAATCGACTATACAAAGCTTACGCCTGCAAGGATATTGACCTTATTTGTTATGGCCGGCGTCACGCTAGGAGCTATTGGCGTTTATGAGCCTCTTGTGAATTTCGCGGGAGCTGGCGCCACAGTTCCTCTGACGGGATTCGGGTACAATCTATCGAATGGAGTTAAAGAAGCCGTCGCCGAACAGGGTCTGCTTGGCGCGTTTACCGGCGGGCTAACCGCAACTGCGGGCGGCATTTCAGCGGTAATGATTTTCGCGATTATAGCGGGCGTTATTTTTAAATCCGGAGATAAACAAGATTAAAGCAACACCATACAACTCACGCCTATCAGCTTGACGAGCAAATCACTTGTGTATTTTTCACCAAACTTCGTTAACTTCGCCTTAAATATCAATAGATATTCGCGGCAAAATTGCCTAGTTTGACGAAAAATCTTACTGAGCGCTTTACACGTCAGAGCTGTGCGGTATTTCCTTAATATTATTGATATCGTCAGTCAATTTAAAAAAACTAAAGGATTTTTAAACAGCGGGGGATTAAAAATCCCCCGCTGACGCTTGTTAAAACACCGGAAGCGGCTCCGTCGCAGATGTTTAAAATAGTTTTTCATAAATTTCAAGACAGGTTTTTAAGTTTATTTAATGTATATTCGCTTTATTATATTAAGGCATTGAGCGTTTATCCAAAGCCTTTGCCAACTCCGCAGCACACGATGTCGTTTTTCTCCCGCAGGTTATGCCCCTTAATTTTTCACAAACCTCATCGGCGCGCATGCCCTCGCAAAGAGCTCCGACAGCCTTTCCGTTTCCGTCGCAACCTGAAACGAACTCAACGTTGCTGACTATATCATCGTTTACCTCAAATTTTATTTTCTTAGCGCAAACACCGGATGGCATGTATTCATAGACCATTTTACATCCCCTCGCATTTCTGTTTCAAACATCTGCGGCGGAGCCGCTTCCATTGTTATATAACCGCGTTCAATGTCCCTTCCTCTTAGGCGGCGGGTTCCATACTGACTAAGAGCCGGGGAACATAAACGTGGCATTATTAACATCCTAAAATCGTGCCCGCCACCGCTTTTGCCACAACGTCGGGAACATTTTTGTCTAGCGGGCTAGGAATTATATTTTGCGGATTAAGGTCTTCAGATTTTATCATATCGGCAATAGCTTTTGCCGCCGCAAGTTTCATATCTTTTGTGATTTTTTTTGCGCGAATTTGAAGCGCTCCCTTAAAAATACCCGGAAACACCAAAAGATTATTGATCTGGTTAGGAAAATCACTGCGACCGGTTCCCAATATATATGCCCCTGCCTCCATCGCCACATCCGGCATTATTTCAGGGATGGGATTTGCCATAGCGAAAACTATTGGCTTTTCGGCCATTGATTTTATCATATTTTCGGTTAACACTCCGGGGCTGGACACGCCGACAAATACGTCCGCGCCCACGACAGCGTCGGATAATTTCCCGGTTTTAAGCATTTTATTGGTGAGCTTGGAGATTTCTGCTTTAGACGGGTTAGAATTTTCCTCGCTACGGCACAATATGCCTTTACGGTCAACCAAAACAATGTCGCCCACCCCTAATCGAAGCATTAGCTTCGCTATAGCTATGCCGGCCGCTCCCGCACCGTTTATTACGATTTTTAAGTCAGCCAGTTTCTTTTCCGCGCATTTTGCCGCATTGATAAGCGCTGCGCAGGTTACCACCGCCGTGCCATGCTGATCATCGTGAAACACCGGGATATCCAACCGCTCTATTAACCGCTTTTCTATTTCAAAACAGCGCGGCGCAGATATATCTTCAAGATTTATCCCTCCAAAACTGTCTGATATTTCGACTATAGTATTGACTATCGTATCTGTGTCTTTAGACTTTACGCAAATTGGGAATGCGTCAATTCCGGCAAATTCTTTAAATAATATACACTTTCCTTCCATAACCGGCATTCCCGCCGGTCCGCCTATGTCTCCTAAGCCCAAAACAGCCGTTCCATCGGTAATGACCGCAACAAGATTTCCGCGACGTGTGTATTTATATGAAAGCTCAGGATTTTTTTGTATCTCAAGACAAGGCGCAGCTACGCCGGGAGTATATGCGAGCGTAAGATCCTCTCGCGTGTTTGCCGGCGCGCGAGCGGTTATTTCTATTTTTCCTTTCCACTCCTCATGTTTTTTAAGTGCGAACTGTGATACATCATCCATTTTAAGCATGTACTTCCTTTTTATGTAAATTATTCAGCTTTATCAAAGAATTTTCCGGGGTTAAATTGTCGCCAAGCGATAAAGGGTAATAATTATAAAAGCCGTGAAAATCTGAACCTCCGGTCGTTATAAGCCCGTGTTTTTCAGCGACTTTAACTAGTCCCTCCCTGTCTGTCTCACTAAGACTTTGGTGCCAAATCTCTACACCGTCTATCTCTCCTTTTTTTCCCAACTCGTCAACCAATTCAAAGTTGTTATATACTTTAGGGTGTGCAATAACCGCTATCCCGCCGGAGGAGTGAATAAGCTGAAGCACAAAACGCACCTCCGGGTATTCATAGGTCTCATTTTTCACTATGTCGGCGCAAATCCCATCGTTTGTATTGAAGATTTCATTATAAACCTTGCCATAAAGCTCGGTGGTATACCCATAATCCATTAGAGCGTGCATCACATGACAGCGATAAATTGCCTTGCCGCCGCTAGCATATCGCGCTATGTGCTCAATTGAAATCGGGTATTTCTCTATAACCTTCATTGCAATTTTTTTTCCCCGTTTTTTGCGGTTTTCAGTGTTGCGCAAACATAGTCCTTCAAGCCGATCAGGCTTTTGCGGCATATAACACAATATGTGCGCTTTTGTGCCGCGTTCTCCGTCAAAAGCGGAGAATTCTACAGCGGGGATAATATTAACTCCGTAGCGGTTCCCCAAAACAGCCGAACGCGACAGCGACGACAAAGTATCGTGATCAGTGATCGCAAGGTGAGTGATTCCCGCGCGTCTTGCCTGAGAAATCACTTCCTCAATACCGAGCGAACCATCGGACAGCGTTGTATGGCAATGCAAATCAGCTTTCATATCAAAGTCTCCGTCCACAAAGATAACATTATTCTGCGTCAAACACTCGACAACTATTGCATGTCTTTCTGCCTGCTGTTTGGTGCAGGAGCAATATAATATTTTTATTATACCATTGTTCAATAACAAAAGCAATATAAAATCACTTATTTTATAATTTTTCCTTTACTTTTAAATTTTGTCATATTAATTTCCTGCTCCTGCCCTCCCATATCGATAAACATAGAAGGCTGCTCTTTTTTAAGCGTCTCCGGGTTTTCAAGTCCGTTTTGCTCGTAATAAGGATTGATTACATATTTCTGTATTACGGGATAACAACTGAATCCGCATAAAAAACAAATTTGAGCCGCCGGGATAACCGGTAATAAAAAAACGGCTATTCCAAAAAATTTAAAAAATAATGCAGATACCCCAATTAAAACTAGCAAAGTGACAATATTGTTTTTTAACCCTAAAAACACCATTAAAATCGAATTTTTCAATATCCCTGAAAGCTTTAAATTAGTTGCCGCTAGCTGCAAATAAATATAAAAATGCGCCATTAATAAAAGCATGGCCGCACAAATCGCCATTATAAGCATTATCATATCTGTGCCGTCACTCCCCATATCAACAGACAAATCATAATACGTTATCGTAAAAATAAATACACCCGCTAAAATTATATCAGCCACGCCTAAAATAAGACCTTTTTTAAAATTTTCTTTAAAAGCGTCCAAAAAATCACTAAACATAAAAACCGGCCGCTCTAAAACAAGGCTTCTTGTAACCGCGCACAGAGCGGCGGTAGACGGTCCGAAAGTTATGATCGGAAGTGTAAACAGGAAATATATTAAATTAAGCTTTAAAAGCAAAAAAAATTTTCTGCCGAATAATTCAAAAAAGCGAAAAAACGCCTTTTTCCGAGGAGCGCTTTTGGGAACTCCCCTGCCGGATTTGTTATAATTATTAAAACCAAACAATATTTTAATCACCGCCCTTAATAAAATTATACATTATTTTTAAATGATTTTCAAGTTAATTTAATGTAACACTTGAAAAAAAAAAGCTTATGTGTTAAAATATTTATATAATGACACAATGCTTAACTCAGGCGTGTTATACACAAAGTAAGATTTTTATTAAAACATCTGCGACGGAGCCGATTCCAATGCTTTACCAAGTGTCAGCGGGGGGCATCCACCGCCTAAGAGGCGGAAGACGTGCACGCGGTTCTATCTTATAGAAAACTTATTTACTTTGACACGATTTTTCGCAAATCTTTAGATACTGTCATTAGGGAGCTGTTATCGCGAATGTTCACTGATTCTTAAAGCTGAATGATTTGATATAGCGCGTTGTGCAGCGCTGCCTAATATAGTTAGGGAGAAGTAGATTGGAAAAGGTCATGATTGCAATGAGCGGGGGCGTGGACAGTTCGGTTGCTTTGTTGCTGCTAAAGGATAAACTCAATGTGATTGGAGCGACGCTAAAACTGATTGACAGTCAAGAATCCGGTATTGAAGACGCAAAAGCGGTGGCTGAACGTTTTAATATACCTTTTCAGGTTTTTGATTTTAGGGAGCTATTCAGAAAAGAAGTTATCAAAAGGTTTTCTTCCG
The DNA here is from genome assembly GCA_031271685.1 of Eubacterium sp. GTDB lineage: Bacteria > Bacillota > Clostridia > Oscillospirales > Ruminococcaceae > Ruminiclostridium_E. The sequence goes on from JAISVH010000055.1 coordinate 34,166, forward strand.
GATATCTTTGCGGCGAAACGCCCAATCCCTGCGTTGACTGCAATCGACAGATAAAATTCAAAGCGCTTTTTGAAAAGGCTAATTATTTTAATTGCCGTTATGTTGCAACCGGACATTACGCAAGGGTAGAATACTCAAACGAAAAAGGCCGTTGGCTACTGAAAAAATCGGATTGCAACGGAAGGACTAACCCAAAAGATCAATCGTATGTGCTTTATAATTTGACTCAAGAGCAATTATCGCGAATAATCTTTCCTCTCGGCGAAGCGAGCAAAGACAAAGTAAGACAGTTGGCTGAAAAAAACGAACTTATAAACAGCAACAAACCGGATAGTCAGGATATCTGTTTTATTCCCGATGGAAACTATGGAATGTTTATCCGGAATTTTGAAAATATTAAAATACCGAAAGGTGATTTTATTGATAAGGATGGAAAAGTTTTAGGAACCCATACCGGAATTATCGACTATACTATTGGGCAGAGACGCGGATTAGGCGTTTCGGCGAAAGAACCGTTATATGTAACCGCTAAAAACGCGTCTACTAATACGGTAACTTTGGGACATGGGACAGAACTAATGTGCGCTAGTTTAGTTGCGTGTGATTTAAATTGGATAGCAATAGAAAACCTGACGGGAGAAATAAAAGCCGCCGCCAAAACCAGATACAATCAAAAAGAGCAGCCCTGCACTATAAAGCCACTTGACAAAGGACGGGTAAAAGTGCTGTTCGATGAGCCACAAAGGGCGTTAGCTCCTGGGCAAAGAGCGGTTTTTTATGACGGAGATATAGTAATAGGCGGGGGCATAATCGCCATTTCTTAACGGAGGAAAGTCGATGAAAATCAATGACGCTTTGAATTTAAGACATTCACGACGAACTTATTTAGATTGCCCCATGAGTAATGAAGACGCTAAAAAGCTATGCGACGCCATACAAAAATGTAACGCGTTGTCCGGTTTGCATATGCAGTTAATTACTGAAGAAAAAATGGCTTTTAAAGGATCTATGTTCAAGAACGTCCGCAATTACATTGCAATGGTGGGACGCGGCGATGACATTACCCGTGAAAAATGCGGGTATTTTGGAGAAAAAATAGTTCTTTTCGCCACCGGACTTGGATTGGGCACATGTTGGAGCGGCACATTCAACAGAGCTGCCTGCCGTTTTGACGCATTTAAAGACGAAATTTTACATTTAGTTATAGCAATAGGACCGGTAAGAAACAAAATGACCCAGCGCGAATCAGTAATTTCAGGAATATCTCACATTAACAGCCGCGGCAGAAAGAAGATCTCAAGAATTTTCGGAGATGCGCCACCATGGTTTTGGAGCGGGATCGACGCTGTTTTAAAAGCTCCATCCGCAATGAACCGCCGTCCGGTAACGTTAAGCTGTAATGACGGAGAAATCACCGCCAGTATTTCAGGCAAAAAAGACTATGAATATATAGATTTAGGCATTGCAAAGCTGCATTTTGAGATAGGTGCGTTGGGCGGTGACTGGGAATGGGGAAATGGAGGGACTTTTATAGTAAACTGACTTGAAACCAAATCCATATTTTTTTGGTTGCTTACCGAGGTTAATTAACTATAACAAGTAATTTTATAAAAAATAATGATCAAAGAAATGACAAAGGGCAAACCATTGCCAATTATACTGAGTTTTTGCATCCCGCTTTTGTTGGGAAATGTATTTCAGCAATTTTATAATATGGCCGACAGCATTATAGTTGGACGCTTTATAGGTGTCGATGCATTCGCGTCTGTCGGATCCACTACTGCAGTCAACTTTTTGGTAATAGGATTTGTTTTAGGTCTTTGCAACGGTTTTTGCATTCCAATCGCGCAAAGCTTTGGTGCCGGTGATCTTTCAGGGCTTAGGCGATTTTTGGCGAATGCTTTTTATCTTTCAGTAGGATTCACAATATTACTGACTGCAATCACAATGATTTTCACCCGGCAAATTCTTGTAATTATGGATACGCCCGAGGATATAATAAACGGAGCTTACTCTTATATAATCGTAATTTTTGCGGGCATTGCGGCAATAATGGCTTATAATCTTCTTGCATCGCTGCTTAGGGCGTTGGGCGATAGCCGAACCCCTCTTATTTTTTTGGCTGTTGCCTGTGTGATAAATGTGGTTTTAGATCTTGTGTTTGTCGCCGTTTTAAAAATGGGAGTGGAGGGAACCGCTTATGCTACGGTGATATCACAGGCAGTTTCGGCTATTCTTTGCTATTCTCATATACGGAAGCATTTTCATATTTTAGCGTTCGAAAAGCAGGAACTTGAATTTTCGTGGCAGCATTCAAAAAAACTTTTGGGCATTGGATTCCCTATGGCTCTTCAATTTTCAATAACCGCTATAGGCAGTGTTATCCTTCAAACCGCCGTAAATCGATTAGGCACAGATTTAGTCGCCGCTGTCACTGCCGGCAACCGCATAAGTATGCTTATGTTCGTGCCCCTGGAAACTCTTGGTATCACTATGGCGACTTATTGCGGGCAAAACACCGGCGCAAAAAAGCTCAATCGTGTTAAAAAAGGGATTTTGGCCGCTCTTGCTCTTATGCTCATTTATTGTGTTATAGCGGGCCTTACACTTTGGTTTTTAAGCGGATATATCGCCCAGATTTTTATCAAAAAAGAAGAAGTTGAAATTATAAAAAACGCTGTTATCTTTTTAAGATTTTGCGGTATATGCTACCCTCTTTTGGGTGTGCTTATGGTATTCAGAAATTCCGTTCAGGGTATGGGATTCAGCATAATGCCAATGTTCGCAGGATTGAGCGAGTTAGCCGCTCGCGGCCTTATAGGGATGTTTTTAGTGGGAGTTTGGGGGTTTACGGCCGTCTGTCTCGCCGCACCTACGGCTTGGCTTCTGGCCGACTTCATACTTATCCCGACTTATTTTATGTCGATAAAAAAATTGAAAAGGGTATTTAGGTCAGAGTGAAAAAAGCAGACCTAT
>JAISVH010000123.1 GCA_031271685.1 Eubacterium sp.
CCAAACGAAACCCGCCGTCCATCAACAAAATTAGGTGCTGTGCGCACCACGCTTTGAGCGGCGTTATCACAGTTTGACTTGCGACAATAAAAAGTCAAACTGCAGTATTTTTTAAGTTATTTAAATATTATAACATATTTATTTAAAATTGTCAAAATATAAAAATATATTTTCTTTTGTTGAAAGCTTGACCATTTTTAAAAAATATAGTATAATGACATGGAGTATATTAAATTATGTACAATAACGAGGTATTATGGCTGCACTGACGAAATTTTCCGTTGAAGATGTTAAAAAGTTGGCAAAGGATCTGCCTTTAGACGACCTGAAAGACAAAACTGACTCCGCTTTCAGCGGAGATATGATCAACTATTCCCTCGCGGCATGTTACTTGGCCTGTCAAAAAGGTTTAGGTCTTGTTCCGTTCGATGAACAATTAATTGCCGCTTATGAGATATTCAACGATAAAATAATTCATATGAATACCGGCGAGGGTAAAACCATTGCGGCAGTCTTTGCCGCTTATTTAAAAATTAAAGCGAAACATAAAGTTCACATTCTAACCTTCAACGACTATTTGGCAAAGCGAGACTGTAAATGGATGAAGCCGATTACTGATCTTTTAGGACTTAAAACCGGTTATCTGCTTGAAAGCACGGCGCGCGAAGAACGCCGCGAGCTTTATAAATGTGATATTCTTTACAGTACAGTCAAAGAAATAGGCTTTGATTTTTTGCGTGATTTTACCGCAATCAAAGAAAATGACGTAATACAACCCGGATTCGATGTAGCCATCGTAGATGAAGCCGACAGCATATTGATAGACGAGGCAAGAATACCGTTGGTTATCGCGGGAGATCTGCCGGTTTATATAAGTGAACAACTTCCTGACATCAGCGCGTTTGTAGGAACTTTTAATACGAACGACTACGGCGTGTCCGAAGAGGACGGCAGCGCTTACTTAAAAAATCCCGGGACATCTAAAACAGAAGAACATTTTGGTGTTGAAAATCTTTATGATAACACTAATATCGGTCTGTTGTCCGCAGTAAACGATTGCCTTAAGGCGCGGTATCTTTTAAAGCAAGACAAAGACTATATCGTTGCGGATAATGAAATAAAATTAGTGGACGAATATACCGGCAGAGTGGCCGCGAATCGGCATTATCCCGGTTCACTTCATGCGGCGGTCGAAACTTTGCATGGGATTCCATATTCATCTCACGGAGTGGAAATGGGGATCATCCCTATACAGTTCTTCGTGCGCCAGTATAAAAGCCTATGTGGAATGACCGGCACAGCATCGGATTCCGAAGAGGAATTCGAACTGCTTTACGGTTTAGAACTAAAGGTTATTCCACCACATATGCCTTGCATAAGAAAAGATCACGGAATTTCGGTATATTATAACAGCGATATAAAAACACATGAAGTAATAAACGAAATAGTAAAGCGCCATCAAAAGGGCCAGCCAATATTAGCGGGAACCGCAAGCATCTCAGAAAGTGAGCGACTGGCGAAACTTCTTGCCGATAAAGGAATCAATGTTAAGGTCTTAAATGCCAAACAGGATGAGCAGGAAGCGGAGATAATCAAAAATGCCGGAGCTTTAAACGCCGTAACCATATCCACTAATATTGCGGGACGCGGCGTAGACATACTTTTGGGCGGCGCCGACTTAGCAACCCGCGAAGAGGTCATCAAGGCGGGCGGTCTTTGCGTAATAAGCACCGGCATGCGTGAAAGCTCCAGAATAAACAAGCAGCTGATAGGCCGCGCCGGTCGGCAAGGAGATATCGGTGAAAGCATGATTTTCGTTTCTCTCGACGAGGAAATAATGGAGCGAGGCGGGTTAAAAAAATTACTTCCCGGAAAGCGGCTTCCAGAATATACCGAAGGAAAAATCACTGAAAAAACTTTGCTTAGAGAAGTGAGACGGGTCCAGCGGATAGTTGAAGGGGATATGCTTGACCGCAGAAAACAGCTTTTAAAATTCACAGTTATCGGAGAAAAGCACCGTGACGCGACTTTCAGTTACCGTAAAAAGATTTTGACCGGCAAAATAGCTCCGGATTTTTGGCAATCCGAAAATCCGGATTTATACGAACTTGCGGTTTCAAAACACGGCGAGGAAAAAATCAACGAACTGCAAATAGAGCTTGCCGCCGCAAGCATTAATGAGGCGTGGTGCGACTATCTAGAATATACCTCAGATTTACGCAGGGGGATACACCTTACAAAAGTCGGGGGCAAAAGCCCGTCCGACGAATATAACATCTCGTCAGAAGAGTATTTTAATAAAATGGAAGGTCAGGTTTCCGAAATTATGGCCTGCTATTTAAAAGATATTACCGATATAAACGACTTAGCGTTGCTTAAGGTCAATAAGCCGTCAAAAACCTGGACCTACCTGCTGGACGAAAGCGTGGACGAACTGGCTAAACAGCCATTTTTAGTTAATGTACTTACAGAGTATGTGCTTGACGAGGAAGAAGAAAAAATTGAGGCGACCGAAAAAACCGGATTTTTTAAAAAGCTGTTTAAGCTTAACTAAGGTGAGTAACTAAATGAATACTATAGCGGCAATATCGACTCCTCCCGGAACCGGAGGGTTGGCGGTGATAAGGATATCCGGTAATGAAGCGGTTAATATTTTGGGCAGGATTTTTCTTCCCGCTTCCGGAAAAAAAGTTAAAGAATTAAAAAGCCATACGACTGTTTACGGAAACATATATGACGGCGAAGAAAAAATTGATGATGGTATGGCGACGTTTTTTTATTCACCTAACAGCTACACCGGAGAAACCATCGCGGAAATTTCCTGTCACGGGGGCAGCTTTGTAACAAAGCGCGTGCTCTCCGCTTGCATCAACGCCGGAGCTAAACCCGCCCTGCCCGGCGAATTTACAAAGCGCGCGGTGCTTAACGGCAAAATGACCCTAACCCAAGCGGAGTCGGTGATTTACATAATAGAGGCGCAGAGCAGACAATATCTTTCATATAGCATCAATCAACGAGAAGGCGCCCTATATAAAAAAATTATGCATATAAGAAAAATCATATTTGATATAACAGTGCAGATAGCTGCCTGGATAGACTTTTCAGAAGAGGGTTTGGACGATTTTGAAATTACCTCGCAGCTGGGTCAGATAACCGAGTGCGGCTTGCAATTAAAACTGCTTTTAGAATCTTATGATATAGGCAAGGTGTTACGCGATGGGATCATAACCGCAATAATCGGAAAGCCAAACGTAGGAAAATCAACAATAATGAATCTTCTGGTGGGAAATGAGCGCAGCATAGTTACGGATATTGCGGGGACAACACGTGATATCGTCGAAGAATATGTTAATATCGGCGACGTGTCGCTAAGACTTTCAGACTGCGCCGGGCTAAGAGACGCCGGAGACGAGGTGGAAAAAATAGGCGTAGAGCGAATGCTTAAGCGTCTTGAGGAGTCGGAGCTAGTGCTTGCGGTTTTCGACAATTCTCGCCCGCTAGAAAAAGAGGACTATATTATCCTCGAAAAGATCAAGGATAAACCAAAGGTTTGCATAATAAACAAAATCGATCTTGAAAACCAACTAGACTTAACTTTTTTAGCGACAAAATTCAACAGTGTTATTGAAATTGAGGCTCGAAAATCAGATTACCTTGAGCATTTAAACGGCGCGATACAAAAGGTGCTCCAACTTTCAAGAATAGACATGTCCGCCGGGTTTATCGCAAACGAACGGCAAAGGCAATGCGCAATTCAGGCTGAAAAAGCGATTTCTAACGCAATCGAAAGTATCAGGAAAGGTATAACGCTTGACGCGACCGGGGTTATTCTAGAAGAAGCGCTTGTACATTTGGCCGAACTTTCAGGTGAAAATGTCAGCGATGAAATAATAGACGAAGTATTTAACAGGTTTTGCGTAGGCAAATAACATTAACAGGTTTTTCTTAGTCAAATTAGCTGTTGACAAATCGTAAAAATTTCGATATAATAAATTTCGTGTTTTGAATTCGATGTTTGAATATTTGGTGCGCAAAATGGAAAATTTATTTCACAAATTAGGAATTACGGATAAAGCTAGCTTTTTCAAGTTTGCAAAACAATTTTTAAAATTTGGAGTCGTCGGGGTCAGCAACACGCTTATTCATTTGGGAGTTTATTATTTATTACTGAATTTTAATGTTTTTTATATTTTAGCCAATATATCAGGATTTCTTATCAGTGTGTGCAACGCTTATTTTTGGAATAGTAAATTTGTTTTTAAAAACGCGCAAAAAAAGAATATTAAATCATTTATTAAATCTCTTTCGGTATACTCGTTTACATTTTTATTAAGCAACGGATTGCTTTATTTTTATGTGGAAATATTATATATCTCAGAGTGGGTCGCTCCCTTGATTAACATTGTCGTTATCACTCCGATCAATTTTTTGCTAAATAAGTTTTGGGCGTTTTGTGAGGACAGGTAACGTGACAACGATAAAAAATTTTTTCAATAAATATAAATACTATTTAATTTTACATCTGGTAATACTGCAAGGCTCTTTTGGAGGGATCGCATCAAAAACCGCCGCAGGACACCCGATGTTTTCGCGAAACTGGTTTTTATTCTATGGCATATTATTGATAAATTTATTTTTATACGCAGCTTTTTGGCAGCAGATAATAAAAAAATTTTCTTTGACCACAGCTTTTCTTAATAAATCAGTCATTATAATTTGGGCGGCATTGTGGGGATTTTTACTGTTTAAAGAGCCTATTACGCTTAATATGATAGCCGGAGGGGTCATAGTGATAATTGGCGCGGTTATGGTGGTAATAGAGAATGAATGATAAATTTTTGTTTGTTCTTGTTTTTTTATGCGGGGTAATAATAGCTTCGTTTTCACAGATACTGCTTAAAAAAAGCGCCGCCGTAAAACATGGCTCATTGTTAAAAGAATATTTTAATTTTAAAGTATTTTTTGCGTACGCGCTTTTTGTCGCGAGCACTTTATGCACTTTGATCGCGTATAAAGAAATTCCTTTGTCATGGGGCGCGATATTAGGTACGTCTGAATATATCGTTATAACAATTTTAAGCCGGGTATTCTTAAAGGAAAAGCCTTCAAAGAAAAAGATACTGGGGTTAGCTATAATCATTGCCGGAATAGTCGTTTATACTTTATAAATTTTGGGAGCTATAATATGGAAAAACTGTCTTTTGTCATACCGTGCTATGGTTCTGAGTTGACAATAAACGGCGTTCTTGACGAAATACATGTTATGATGAAGCAAAAGCGGCAGTTTGACTATGAGATTATCTGTGTTAACGACTGTTCGCCGGATAATGTATTAGATGTTTTAAAAAAACGCACAGACAGCGAGCGAACATTGATCGTCGCCGACTTGACCAAAAATAAGGGAAAATCTACCGCAGTCTTAGCCGGTTATTCGCTTGTAACCGGTGATTATATTGTTGATTTAGACGACGACGGACAATGTCCTCTGGATAGATTGTGGGACCTGTTTGCCGCTGTCGAAAACGGCAGTGACATTGTTTATGCCGGTTATCCTTCAAAAAAGCAATCGCTGTTTAAAAACTTCGGGAGCAAAATAAATGCTCAGATGACTTATTTTTTAATTGGCAAACCTAAAAGCTTGCTTATTTCAAATTTCAGCATAAAAAAACGTTTTATAATTGAAGAAGCATTGAAATATAAAGGCCTGTATCCATATACGTTCGGCATTTGCATTAAAACTACGGACAAGATAGCAAATGTGACCATGGAAGAACGCGAAAGGGCGGCCGGAAAAGGGAATTTTAATTTTAAAAAATCTTTCGCTATGTGGCTAAACGGATTTACAGCCTTTTCTGTCGTTCCTTTGCGAGTTTCATCATTTTTGGGGTTCTTGTCTGCGCTGATCGGTTTTATTTACGGTGTTTTTATAATTATCCGCAAGTTATTTTTTGTTCCGGATATGTCAATGGGCTATCCCTCTATAATGTCTGCGCTTTTATTTATCGGCGGCATAATAATGCTGATGCTGGGCATGTTGGGCGAATATATAGGCAGGATATACGTTAATCAAAACAGCCTGTCGCAATATGTTATCAGGGATATCTATAAAAACAAGAATAAAGGAGAGAAAAATGAATAAAACAGTCGCCGTCATACAATCTAATTATCTGCCGTGGAAAGGATATTTTGACATAATACATGATGCCGATGAGTTTATAATATATGACGACGTAAGTTATACAACACATGATTGGCGTAATCGCAATATTCTATATTATGACGGAAAGAAAAAGTGGATAACATTGCCTTGCGGTTATGACCGCAGCCGTTTGATATGCGAAGTTACTATGAATGATAAAATAAACTGGCCTTTAGAGCACTGGAATTCAATCGAACATGCTTATAAAAATGCTCCGTTTTTTTCGCGGTATAGTGATTTTTTTAAAAATACTTTTTTTGAAATTCGGTGGAAATATCTCTCTGAGCTTAACTCATATTTAATAAAAAAAATCGCTGTCAATTTTTTAGGAATTTCAACGGTAATATCCGACAGCCGCGATTATATGAGCGCCGGAACCAAGCAGGATAAAATTATTTCCCTGCTTAAATCCGCCGGCGCAACCCGATATGTTTCCGGGCCGGCGGCAAAAGCCTATATTGACGAAGCGCAATTTGAAGAGGCCGGAATTAAGGTAATTTGGAAAGACTATTCCGGATATCCCGAATACAAGCAGCTTTGCGAGCCGTTTGAACACGGCGTTTCGATATTGGATTTGCTTTTTAACACCGGCGCGGATGCTCCGTATTATATTTGGGGTTGGCGAAATTAAGGAGGTATAATGAAAGACGTATATATTTTTGGTTCAAGCAGTTTAGCATATAAAATTTATGATTATATACGGACAGATTCACAATACAGGTTTTTGGGATTCACGCTTAACGGAGAATATTGCAACTCCAAAAAAATTTACGGTCATCCGCTTGTTCCGTTCGAAGAGATTTCCGACAAAGGAGGATGGTTTGGAGTTATCAACTGTATCGGTTACAGCAAAGCTTTCAGTGTGCGCCAAAAAGTGGATAATATTATAAAAGAAAAATCCGTCCCATTGCTGTCATATATCCATGAAAGCGCGGATATAGCTTACGACGTGGAGCTTGGCGAAAGTTGCCTGGTGATGAAAAATTCTGTAATTATGCTTTCGGTAAAAATGGGTGACGGCAATATAATTTCGGGCGCCTCAATCGGGCATGATGCCGTAGCCGGCGACTATAACTGGTTTGGATATAGTTCTGTTTGTTCGGGATATGTCAAGATTAAGGGCTGCTGTTTTATCGGCGTGAACTCAACGATAAAAAATAATGTGACATTAGCGGAGTATACTACAGTCGGGGCCGCTTCTTATGTCAGCCATGACACCGTTAAATACGAGGTGTTGTCTCCGGCAAAAACAGTATCGCTAAAATTTAACAAGCCGTACTATATAAAATAATTATTTAATGATTTTTGGGAGGGTTTAATATGCAAGATCTTAATGAGCGGGTTTTGGCGTCACTCGAAAAAGTTCGTTCGGATATACGCGAGCGCTTAAATGTCTCGGATTTCGTATCCGAGGGCGTTCTTGACTCACTGGATATAATGAACGTTATCATGACTTTGGAGGACGACTTCTCCATTGAAATTGACCCGGAAGAAGTTATTACTGATAATTTTGCTTCGCTAAACTCAATAGCAAAAATGGTTTCGGAACATTTAAGCGGCGGGAATGATCGATGGAAAATAT